>DAOVSZ010000104.1 GCA_030627725.1 Desulfobulbaceae bacterium | reverse complement strand
TGTCGGGCATGTTGAGCCTCGCGCTTGAGTATCCAACCGGAATTTTTTCTCCGTCGCTCCGCACCAGATCAATGACCGGACGGATAGGATCATTATCAACTTTTTCCAGACCCGGGAATCTGTAATCAATAGACTCGCCGAGGACCTCGTTGTTTGTAAATCCTGTAATATCCTGAGAGGCATTGTTGAACGAGGTGATCCGACCATTATGGTCAACAGTGATAATGCCTGTGGTAATGTTGTCGAAAATCTGTTTGTAAAGAAGGGCAAGGCGGTCAAGGTCCAGAGTTGTCCTGGAAAGGGCCTCTTCCGTTTTTCTGAAACGGGCGGACAGGATCGAACTTAAGAAGGAGACGAGAAAGAAGGAGAGTCCTGGAACAGCGGCCAGGTGAATGACAACCTTTATGTTATGCAAAGGGGAGTGTAAATCGTAAAAGATTTCAGGATAATATCCAAGGTATTCAAAAAAGAGTATCCCCCCGTAGCATGCTGTGCAGATGGATGCAATGGTGAAGTTGCCGAAATGGGACAACATCAGGCCGCCGCTGATTATAGGGAAAAAAAAGATCAGGGTAAAGATGGATTGACTGCCGCCGCTGAAAAGGACGAGAAGACCGGCAAGAAAGATGTCGGAAAATATCTGCAGATAGGCGAAGTTGATAAATTTCTTTATGTATTTCAAGAGCAGCGCTGAGGAGATCGTGTAGAGGTAGAGAGCTGCGATGAAATAGGTGATATAGTTGATCGGGGGACTCAGGAGTTTCTGGTCCTGGGTGTGAAGCAGAACATTAATGCCAAGCAGCGCGGAAAGAGTGGCAACCCTTAAAAACAGAAGCCATTGAGTCTGCCTTTTTAACAGGATATCAGCAGGTTCGAGTTGTCTGTTGCGGAGTTTTTCTGACAAAGTATACCTTTGAAAGCGGAGGGCTTTATCCCCCTGATTGGTCAGGTGAAGTAATGTTATACTTCTGTACCTTGTAGCGAAGAGATCGGAAACTGATTTTCAAGAGTTCGGCAGCCCGCATTTTTGAATAGTTGGTTTTCCTGAGGGCATCTTCAATAAATTTTTTTTCAATTCTTGCCATAACGTCCTCAAGGCCGTCTTTGGAAAGATGTTCTTCGTTAAAAAGCTGTTGTGCTTCGGCTGTCGAACGCTTTTTCTGTTTTTTCCTGTGGATTGAAAGCGTGAGGCTCTCCGGAAGAATAATATTTGAACCCTCAATGGCAACGCCTCGCTCTATGATGTTCTCCAGTTCGCGCACGTTGCCTGGGAAATCGTAATCCATCAACACCTCCATGGAATACGAAGACAGGGCCTGGACGGTTTTGTTGAATTTTTTCGAATACATCTTCAGAAAATGATCTACCAGCAAGGGGACGTCACCTTTTCGTTCCCGCAAAGGAGGAACGCGGAGAGGAACAACAGCGACGCGGTAGAAAAGGTCCTCCCTGAAGGTGTTGTTCATGACCTCCTTTTCAAGGTCTTTGTTTGTTGCGGAGATGATTCTGACATTGACTTTTACGGTCTCAGTGCCACCTACCTGTTTGAACTCTCGTTCCTGGATCACTCGGAGAAGTTTGGTCTGGATAAGGGGAGTGAGGTCGCCTATTTCATCCAGAAAGGCAGTGCCGTTGTTTGCCAGTTCGAAAAGGCCGGTCTTGGCGGCAAGCGCGCCGGTAAAAGCGCCTTTGACATGGCCGAAGAGTTCGCTTTCAAAAAGGGTTTCAGGCAAAGCGCTGCAGGTTATAGGTATGAACGGTCTTTCCTCATCGCCGCTTAAGCTGTGCAGCGCCTTGGCCACAAGTTCTTTGCCGGTTCCGGACTCACCGTATATCAAGACGTTGGCCTGGGTTTTGCCGACCCGTTTGATAAGGTCGAATATCTTCAGCATTTCCGGGCTGTTTCCGATGATCCCGCAGAAGGTTTTCAGTTCCCCGGAGACTGAAGGCGGAGAATCGGTTCGTGCTGAGAGCGCTGAATGTATGACGCTTTTAATTTCTTCTACCTTGAAGGGCTTGGTAATGTAGTCGTAGGCGCCGCCTTTCATGGCAGTAACAGCGTCTTCCGGTGATGCGTAGGCAGTGATCATTAAAAATGGCAGGGCGCTGTTGATCTCTTTGACGCGTTCAAGAAGTTCGAGTCCGTTCATGTCCGGCATCCGGATGTCTGAAATGACGAGATCAATTTTTTCGTCCTGCACAAGTTTGACAGCTGTTTTGGCATCTGCTGCGGAACAGGTGGAAAAACCTTCCTTTTCAAGGAGAATTGTCAAGAATTCTCTCATGCTGAGTTCGTCGTCAACCACAAGAATTGTAGTCATATCAGTCCACGTCCATTTCGACAATTTCCATCTCGCGCCCCTGGTTGATTTCAAAGGTGGTAGCTTTACAATATGGGCAGGATGTTAAGTAATTTTCTTCTATCTCGAAGTCATTGCCGCAGGCCTTGCAGACCCCGCCAACAGGTATGATGTCTATCAGCAATGAAGCCTCTGCTGCGAGGGTATTCTCTTTTGTGATCTCAAAGGCAAAGGTCATTGCATCAGGCAGGACGCCTGAGGCCCTGCCTATCCTGAGTCGTATGGAGTTGATCTTTTTATATCCTTCTTCCTGGCATTTCCGGGTCACCGTATCAAGGACGTTTAAAATTAAAGACGCTTCATGCATCGTCACTACTCAGGTATGAATTCAAAGTTACAAAAAACTCCAAGTTGGAACTGTTCAGCAGTTACTGTGCATCAAGTATTTCCTTAAAGAGTTCCAGTGTCTTCCGTCCCCCTTCCGGGTCCATGGTCTGGATTGCAAAACCGGCATGAACAAGGACATAATCTCCAACAGCAGGTTCTTCAGGCAGCATCATGAGGCTCACTTCACGTCGTGCGCCACGGACATCGATGACCGCGGTCATACCGGTTATTTCAATGACTTTTGAGGGAACTGCGATACACATGTAATTTTTGCGGATATATTTTGTTAGGAAATTTCATTTCAATTATATTACAATACTATACCAGAATCTTGTTTTGTTCAACGAAGGAAGAAAAAATGAAAAAGAATGATGATGCAAATATTATCCCGGCTGCGGTCGTCCTTGATTTTCTGAACGATACGCTTCCATTCAAGGACCTTGACAGGGACGTCCTGCGGCGGTTTACGGCAGATTGTACGATCGATTTCTTCCCAAAGGGAACATTGATTTTTCAACAGGAAGAAACGGTCGTTTCTCATTTCTACATTATCCAGAAGGGGGGGGTGAAAAGCTATCTCCTTGATGATGATGGCACTGTCTCACTGCAGGATATTCGCGGCCAGGGGGAGTATTTCGGCGCCTTGCCTATACTCCAGGAAACGAGAGCAAACCTGAATGTTGAGACCGTCGAAGATACATTTTGTTTTCTTTTTGACAAAATGGCGTTTCTTGATCTTATCAGGTCCAATCCAATGGTTTCTCAGTATTATCTCCGCACCATGTCGGCAAAAATGGTGGGAAAGGTTTACACCGAGTTTCGTCAGCATAAGATGGCCCCGCGCAGCGAAGGCGCTTTTTTGCTCTTCAGTTCTCAGGTTGATGAGATCGCCAAAGGCAAATTATTTACAACCCCTATAACGACCACAGTTCGGGAAGCGGCGGTGCTCATGTCCGAAAAGATGATAGGATCGCTTCTGCTGACTGATGACCAGGATAACATAATCGGTATTGTGACGGACAAGGATATTCGCAGAAAAGTGGTTGCCCGGGGGCTCAGTTATGAGACCATGGTCAGGGACATCATGTCAATACCGGTGCATACTATTTCGAGCCAGGCGGTCTGTTTTGACGCCTTGCTCAAAATGCTCAAAAACCGGATTCATCATCTGGCCATAGAAAAGAAGGGCCGAATTTTTCGCGTGATTACGACACATGATGTCATGGTGGCGCAGGGGACCTCGCCATTGTATCTTTTTCGTGAGATTCTGGCGCAGCGTAAGGTGGAAGACCTCTATGCACTCTCTCAAAAAATCCCCCTGGTTGTACGCACCCTGATTGAAGAAGGCGCTAAGGCCAATAACATTACACGAATGATAGCGGTGTTGAACGACCATCTTCTTGACAGATTGCTTTCGCTGTTGTTGGAAGAATTCGGAGACCCCCCTTTGCCCTTCAGCTGGTTGCTTATGGGCAGTGAAGGGAGAGGGGAACAGACATTCAAGACCGATCAGGACAACGCCATTATCTATATCGGGTCTGAAGATCCCAGGAAGCAAAATGAGGCTGAAGAATATTTCAAGGCCTTTGCTGAAAGCGTCATCCGTCATCTTGTCAAATGCGGATACCCTCTGTGCCCAGGGGATATCATGGCATCGAACCCAAAATGGCGGCAGCCGTTTTCAGTATGGCAGGGGTATTTTCAGAAGTGGTGCACCACCCCGACACCCGAGAGTGTCCTTCATTCAACAATATTTTATGATTTCAAATCAGGTTTCGGCGACTCTTCAATTGCGGACGGGCTCAGAGAGTATCTTACTGATTTAGCGAGATCACAGGATATCTTCTTGATGCATCTGGCCAGAAACTGTCTTTTGGCAAAGCCCCCGATTTCCTTTTTCAGGAATGTCATTGTTGAAAAAGACGGAGAGCATAAAAACACCTTTAATCTCAAAGAAAAGGCCCTGGTCTTTATTGTTGATTTCGCGCGTCTCATGGCCTTGAAATGCGGTATTGCGGAGACGAATACCCTGGCCCGTCTTGAACTCCTGCAGGAAGAGCAGTATCTTTCCAAATCTTTGTGTTCAGAGATTATTGAGGCCTATGAGTTTCTCATGCATCTGCGTCTGGTGCACCAGCTCCACATGTTGGAAAACAACCGGGAACCTGATAATTATATCAACCCCAAAGATCTCTCTGATCTGGAACGCCAGACACTGAAAGAGGCATTTGCCGTTATTACCCGGATGCAGGATTTTGTGCAAAGGGAGTTTCACCTGACGGAGTTGTAATTTTTTACCTGCGATATGGATGTGAAGAATTTTTTTAAAATATTCTCTTCAGAAGAACAGAGAGAACCTGATCCTTTTATTGCTGAAAACAATCGGCGCTTCGAAAAGGTCACGAAAAACCTTCCGCTCAAGGATTATGAATTTGTGGTTTTTGATACGGAACTGACCGGCTTTGATGCGAAGCAAAACGAGATTGTTGCGATAGGCGCGGTCAGGATCAGGGATTTGCAGATCCGGAGCAATGAGACCTTTTATGCTCTCGTCAAACCGGAAAAACATCTCTACACCAGAAGCACGCTTGTCCATCGGATTACGCCACAGGAACTCGTCAAGGCTGAAAGCTTGAGTGATGTATTGCCGCGCTTTCTCGAATTCTGTGGAGATTCCTTTCTGGTCGGTCATTACGTTCGCCTCGATCTTGAATTTATAAACCGCGCTACCAGGGAAATGATGGGTGGTGTCCTGAAAACCCCCTATCTGGATACGTTGCGGCTTGCAATGGCATATAACGAATTAAAACATGGCCATTATTATGAGCATTCTAATCTGCATAACGCCTATACTCTTGCCGCCCTGGCCAAAGAATATAATCTGCCGGAATTTGAGATGCACAACGCTCTGCAGGATGCCTTGCAGACCGCATATCTCTTTTTGTTCTTGGTGAAAAAAATGAAGAGACATGGCCTCAGAATCATGGATGATTACCTGAAGGCCGGTCGAAAATGGAAAATTCTGCTGTAACCTCTCCTCTAGGTATTTCCTCTCATTGTCCATAACTGATCACGGGGCAAGGCTGCCAAAGAAACCCTCCGTCCCCTGTGATGGCTTACCATGTCCATACGAAAATTTCTGATGCGGGATATACTCTTGAATGGGTAGACGTGGCATGTTATATGGGTAGTTCTACCCGAACTTCTTGACACCTGGAGAAAAGGTGTGCTATACAGTTCGACTATTAATGAAATTCTATTGCACTTTGATGGAGAGAGTTGAAGAAAATGTAACTATTTGGTGGAGCAACAAACGTAGTCTAAACTCCATCCCGTAACTGTTCAGCAGTGCTTCAGATGTGTACCCATCCGGGCATAAACTCCAGCAGGCTGACGAGCTATAGTTGGCTATGCGAGAAGGCCTGATCGTGTGCAGATGGAGTGCTGCTGGACAGTTACAAGAAAATAAACTTAACAAAAGGTGAGAATTATGGGTGATGCCAGTGCGTACTGGAAGGCAAATATACGCCTCGTAATAGGCTGTATTGTCGTCTGGTTTATTGTCTCTTTCGGATTTGGGATTCTGCTTGTTGAACCTTTGAACAACATCAGGCTGGGCGGTTATAAGCTCGGTTTCTGGTTTGCTCAGCAGGGCTCCATCTATGTTTTTGTCGCTCTGATTTTCTTTTATGCGAGTCGGATGAATAAACTCGACCGCAAACATAACGTACACGAAGACTAGAGGGGGCAAAAATGGATCTCAAAACAATGACATTTCTTGTGGTCGGCGCCACCTTTGCCCTGTATATCTTTATTGCGGTCAAAGCAAGGGCTTCCACCACGGCTGAATTTTATGTAGCAGGCAAGGGTGTGCATCCTGTTCTGAACGGTATGGCAACTGCTGCCGACTGGATGAGCGCCGCTTCTTTTATATCCATGGCAGGGCTGATTGCCTTTAAGGGGTACGACGCTTCCGTTTATCTGATGGGCTGGACCGGCGGCTATGTGCTTCTTGCCATGCTGCTGGCGCCTTACTTACGTAAATACGGTAAATTTACCGTGCCGGATTTTATCGGCGATCGATTTTATTCAAACAAGGCGCGTCTGGTTGCCATAATCTGTCTGATTACCGCCTCACTGACGTACGTTATCGGGCAGATGAAGGGTATCGGTGTGGCCTTTTCACGTTTTCTCGAGGTGGATTTTTCAACCGGTCTCTTTGCCGGCATGGCGATTGTTTTTATTTACGCGGTTCTTGGCGGCATGAAGGGTATCACCTATACACAGATCGCCCAGTACTGCGTGTTGATTTTTGCCTATACGGTCCCGGCCATCTTTATTTCTCTGCAGCTGACGGGAATGCCGATTCCCCAACTTGGGCTCGGCAGTGCAATGATTGACGGCAACGGCGTGTATCTGCTGGACAAGCTCGATCAGATATGTGTTGATCTTGGATTTGCCGCATACACGGCGCAAAAGGGGTCGACGCTTAATATATTTCTGCTGACCATGTCGCTTATGATCGGCACAGCAGGGCTGCCGCACGTTATCACCCGTTTCTTTACCGTTCCCAAGGTTCGGGACGCCCGTTCGTCAACCGGCTGGGCCCTGGTGTTTATCGCTATTCTCTATACCACGGCGCCTGCTGTCGGCGCCATGGCATACTACAACCTGATGGATACCGTCCAGACCGGCCCTGTCGGTTCTCCTGACGGCAACCTCAAGTATGACGAGCGTCCGGACTGGTTCAAGAACTGGGAGAAGACCGGACTTCTTGTATTTGAAGACAAGAACAATGACGGTAATATCCAGTACTACGGTAATAACAAGGATTTTGCCGTTAAGGCAGAGTCTTATGGCTGGCAGGGCAACGAGATGGTGAAAGTTGACCGTGATATCATGGTCCTGGCCAACCCGGAAATCGCCAGGCTCCCCAACTGGGTCATCGCCCTGGTTGCCGCCGGTGGTATTGCTGCGGCGTTGTCGACTGCGGCAGGTCTTCTGCTTGCTATCGCAGCGGCAATTTCTCATGATCTCTTGAAAAGCATCCTTATGCCTGACATCAATGAAAAACAGGAACTGCTTGCAAGCCGTATTGCCATGGCAGGCGCTATCTGCGTTGCCGGCATTCTCGGCATGAATCCTCCTGGATTTGCGGCCCAGGTGGTTGCGCTCGCCTTCGGTTTAGCGGCCTCCTCAATCTTTCCTGCTCTGATGCTGGGGATTTTCTCCAAGCGGTGTAACAGTACAGGCGCTATATGCGGTATGTTGGCCGGTCTCGGCACTACCCTTGTCTATATCTTCTGGTTCAAGGGCTGGTTCTTTATCCAAGGTACGGCGATGATGCCTGATACCCCGGACAACTGGCTGTTAGGTATTTCTCCCGGATCTTTTGGCGCGATTGGTGCATTGATTAACTTCACCGTTGCCCTGATCGTTTCCAATATGACCGAAGAAGTGCCGGAACATATTGCCAGACTTGTTGAAGACATTCGTGTTCCCAGAGGATCTCATGCAGCAGTAGATCACTGATTCGAAGTATCTTTTATAACTCCAAAAAGGCGTATCTGTCCCAGCGGCGGATACGCCTTTTTTTATAAATGCGTACTTTTTTTGAACATATCGCGAAAGATTCAGCCG
>DAOVSZ010000157.1 GCA_030627725.1 Desulfobulbaceae bacterium | reverse complement strand
TCTATCTCACCGTTGATGCCGCCTGGTGTAATGTATTGTGTTCTGTCATTGTTGATGGCCATGAGTCCGCCCCACTGCACGCCCAATTCTCGCGCCGTATCCTGTGTTGTCTCCACGATATGCGCCTCGATCAGGATCTGCGGGGTTGGTCTGTCAAGTTCATGGATCAGGTCGAGCATGGTCTGCATGTTTTCTTCTATCTCGCGGATTATAAGGGAGCGCGAATGGGTGTCTACGGTGACCGACCCCCTGGGTTTGCCTTCCTTGTCACGGGTCAGAGATGGTTCTATTGATTTGGCGATCCCCGCAATCTGGTCACCTTCGCTTCCGGTTGCGCCCGGATTCGAATACTCGATTTTGACAACCCTTGTTATCAGAGGGGCGACCTGCTCTCCCTCCAATTGAAGGGTTTTCTTTTGCACCTGGAGTTTCATATCTTCAAGGGTTATTACCCGCAGGAGGTTGTCCTCTTTTTCCAGGATAAGGCTGTAGGTGTCAATGATTCCCATAAAGACCACGTTCCAGGGGGTCTCTGAGATATGGGCGTTGATTGTGCCTTTGACACTTGGATTTATAATGATATTGAGTTTGCCGAGACGTCCGAGCGCACGTAGCGCTGACGTTACTTCCTGGTCGATAAAACGGATAGTGACCGGCTGGGTCGGCAGCGAGGCTTTGATGGCATCGATGGTTGGAACGGATTCTTTATCTGTCTCTTGTACGGTCTCTTTTTTCCCGGCCCGTACCGTCTCGACTTGCTCCAGCTTTTTCCGGGCCGGCAGATACGGCTTTGATTTTACCGATTTGGCTTTCCACTCATCAAAAAACGGGTCCGGTTCAAGATGAAGCGGTTGATTGCAGCCGGCAAGAAAAACAACAAGCAGAAAGACCTGTGACGTGATAGATGCGATTGTTTTTAATTGTGACATGGGTATCCTGTAGTTACTCCAACTCTTTCTCTATAGGAATTGTATGGTGGACCTGTTTATGAGAAAGGATTACAAAATTCGGTGTGATTTCCTCCAGCAGAAAGCTTTTAACGGTTTCTCCTTTTTTGTAATCAAAGCCGTTTATTATCGCAATCCTCTCTGATGCCATTTCCGCAAAGCCGGTATATATGAAGTCGTCGGCATCAAAACTTTGCCCGGTTTCTTTTGGAATATCTTCATCCTCGAGGCCTGCCGCGTTTTTCATAAAAGGCATGTGCCTTAACTGGGCATCGATTTTTGACAGGACATAGGAAACCTGGCGTGCGTAAGGATTGGCGAGGTGTAAGCCGGACAAAGTGGCGGCAACATCAAAGGGTTCGGCCTTGGAAGCTGACTCGTCCGCGTTTTTCTTGCCACTGGTGAGCACAAGATCAAATATGCCGTAGCATGCAAAAATGACTGTGATCACTATGATGATGATTTCGCGTCGTTTCATGCTGTCCCGGTTCAGGGTTATTGTACCTCTACGGTAAAAAGCAGTTCGAGATGCAGTTCCTGCTCAGCAGCCTTTATCGTGAGCGTTTCAATGTTCCGTACATACGAGAACTGCAAGAGACGCATGAGCAGAACCCGGAAGCTGTCGATTTCGCCGGAGATGGATGTGTTGAGTCGAAGTATCTGTGATTCAGCATTCTGGCTGACAATCTCGGGCTTGATCGAGATGATTTTCGATCCTGCCGCCTTGACCGTGTTCTGGAGAATTTCCATAATCCGGCCGGCATCCTTTGAGATAAGGGATTGGTGCACAATGTCCGGCGGCAGGGAGGCGCCTGCCTCTGTTGCCAGCTTCCGGTCCAGAGTCTCATGGAGCATCTTCAGCTGGTTGAATTCCTCCACTTCGGCCTTTAGAGCGATTATATCATTATCAAGCGCCTTTTGTTTGAAAAACATCGGCAGCAGGAACAGGGAGACGAAAAGGGCGATCAGCGCTGTTGTAACTCCAACCACAATGACATTTTCACGCGAAAGAGATAAAGAGAATGACTGTTCCATTTATTTCACCTCTTTTTTGGGTCCGGGCACAATCGGTTCCGGCTGTATTTTGATAATAAAATGCATGACCTTTGATCCGTTATGCTCTTTGATTATTTTCTGCAGAATGTCCGGTTGCGTTTTGATCAGCCTGGAACTGCCTATTCTCTTCATCAGTTCGGCCAGGACAAATTCCATCTTTTTTTCTTCCGTGGCAATGACCCCTTCCAGATGAATCTTTCGTTTCACTGAAGCAGGCTGAGTCGGCTTTTTTGGTCCTGCATCCCGGCGGGCCGTGGGTCTGTCTCCGGTTATCATGAATCGTATCAACTCTACGTGATTTGGCAGGTTCTGAGTGAACTCGGAAAGAAGGGCGATCTCAAAGTATCTTTCAGCGAGGGCTAGTTTTTTCTGCTGGATGTCTTTCAGCTTTTCCGATTTTGCACGGAGGAGTTCCAGCGCGACTTCGGTGTTGCTGTAAATTGTTCCTTCCGGAATCTGTTTCTTAATATCGGCGAGACTGGTTTCCTTGGAATTGATCAGACCTTTCTGCATGATGTACAGGCCGCCGCAGCAGACGGTAAGGATGATAAAAACGGAAAGGATCACCTTGTTGATGCGGGCGGCGAGTCTTGATTTTTCTTTCTGTTGAGACGTAAAAAGAAAGTTCTGGCTGGTCTTTTTTTGAGAAAGGGCAAGCCCGAGAGCGGTGACCAGTGAGATCTTTTCGAATTTTGTGTCAGGGGCGGTCGGGCCGGTAATAAGGAGTTTCCCGGAACCAAACGGGTCGACCGCCGTGCATTCAATACCCATCTCGTCCTTGATGAATGTTACGAATTGACGGGACGTGGACGGAAGACCGGATATGAGAATCTGATTGACTTTTTTTGCGCTGAAATGTGTGGTGCAGTAGTCAAAGGTCCGCTGCAGCTGGCGGAGCAGTCTGTTCGTTGCCGGGGTGTCGAAATCCCCGGGATCGTATCCGGAAGCGGCAAGAGACTGGTACTCGGGAAGCGCTTTTGTTGTCGGGTTTTCCGCGTCAAAGATACATTTTTTCGCTGTTGCCTCATCAACCGCAATGCCGCTGTCTTGGGCCTGCGAGAGAAGGGTGTCTGTGAAGCTGGTGATGCCTGTATTGATGTCCCGGCTGAAGAGCTGGTAGCCGTCTGAATAGATATCGATATACGATTTGTTGTTCCCAAGATAGAGGTAGGACACGGACCCGTCAGGTACGTTGATCCATCCCTCCTGGATCTGGTTTAAAATGGCGATGGAGGGTGTTGTTATGCCTGAGAGTGTGAAACCTTGTTTTGAAAAAAGGGAGGTAAGGGTGTCAACCGCTTTTTTGGATGCGAGATAGACAAGAACCGAGAGCTTAGGGATGTCCTTGACAAGGATTCCGCCCAGAACGGTATAGTCTAAGATAACCTGCTCTTCATCGAACCTGGCTTCTTTTTTCGTTGACCAGTAGACGACGTTGGCAATCTCCTTGTCCGCTACCATCGGGATGGAGATATTGTACAATTGAACAAACTCATTGGCGATTGAGCACCAGATGTCACATCTGCCGGTATTGCAGATCTTGGCAAGGGCATTGCTGAGGGTCTTCTGGAACTGCTCGGATTGCAGTATTGATGAGATGGATGTTTCCTCATGGCTGACATCATCGCCAAAAGGGATGTGTATGTAGTCAAGCAGTCTGGAGGTGTGTCCTTTTTTGTTGACTTTGGCGATATTGAGAGAATCATGCTGGATATCAACACCGATGATGGTCGACGTGAAACAGCGAAATTTTTCTGCCCAGGACAAGGCTGGTGGCTTGGCAGAGTTTGTTTCTAAGCGGGTTGGCGATGGACTCTGAAGGGACGCTTCTGATGCCGTATCAGCGGTGTCGCGCGCTGTTTTTTTCTCGGCTTCCGAAACTGATGGTTCTATGAAGATATCATCAGAAGATTTTTGCTGTTCTTCTTCAGAGTTGATCTCAAGTTGCAGGGATGGCGCTTCTTCTTGGGCATCGGTTTCATCTGTCTTGGGAGAGGAAGGAGGGGGGGCGGATGGTTCCGGTTCTTCCATCTGCAAAGACGACGGCTGCAAAGATGGGGGAGTGTCCGGTACAGTTTCGACAGAGATCTCAGGGGGCGTTATCGTCTCCTGTTCATCAGGTACGGCCTGACCTTTTCGAATCATCTCCAGAAGTTTTTCCGTTGCGGTAATATCGTGATGTTTTGCCATTCTTTATTTTTCCGTTCAGGCATAAAGAGAAGAGGCATGTGGAAGTGTTTCAAGTACAGTTGTACTATTATACATGGAACATACTGAAATTAAAACCTAAATTAGAGGGAGTTGACGAAGTTCCGGAGTTCTTCGAAGGACCTTGTCTCATAGATTCTTTTGCGGATTGCTGCTGCCTGTGGGTGGCCTTTGAAATATTTGCCGGCATGGTTCGTGGTCTTTGCAAGGATTTTATCGACAGCGTTGTACCTGGCGATAAGTTCCAGATGCCTGGAAAGGGCAGTGACGCGGAAGGAGAGCGATGGGTCTTGTCTGTCCGGCTGGAATATCCACGGGTTGCCGAGACAGGCCCGGCCGATCATGACACCGTCACAACCTGTTTTTGAGAGCATTTCAAGGCCGTCCTGATAGGAGCGGATGTCACCGTTGCCGATTACCGGGATGCTGACCGCTTTCTTGACTTTTTCAATGACTCCCCAGTCTACCGCGCCTGAAAATCCGTCCGTCCAGGTCCGTGCATGGAGGGCAATGGCCTGGGCGCCGGCATCTTCAGCCATTTTTGAAAATTCTTCAGCCACAATGGTGTGGTGGTCCCATCCAGAGCGTATCTTGACCGTTACCGGCTGGTTCGCGTTTTCGCTCACCTTACGGATAATGTTCGCGGCAAGCTTCGGGTTTTTCATCAAAGCTGCGCCGGCGCCTTTTTTTATCACTTTGCGTACCGGGCACCCCATGTTGATATCAATAATGTCAACCGGATATTCGGCAATGATCGCAGCAGCCTCTCCCATGATTTCCGGATCGCTGCCAAAGAGCTGCATTGCCACCGGCCGTTCGGCAGGATCGCTTTGAAGCATGTCAAGGGTCTTCTGCTGCCTGAAGACCAGACCATGGCAGCTTATCATCTCAGAGTAACAGAGTCCGGCGCCATATTCCCGGCACAAAAGTCTGAACGCAAGGTCGGTGTAACCGGCAAGCGGGGCCAGGATAAAGGGGTTGTCGATTTTTACGGCGCCGATTTGCATCTTGAAAAGAGTAACCGGTAGAAAAGGGATTTTCTCACTGTTCTACCGGTTCTAAAAAGACGAGATGTTGGATGGGATTGATAATGAGTTACGGCCTGTTAGGGCAGTGCTTCAACCGTCTTGACAACATTTTCAATCGTAAATCCGAAGTGTTTGAAAAGCGTATCCGCAGGGGCTGATTCCCCAAAGGAGTTGATGCCGATGCTTTTGCCTTGAAGACCGACATATTTTGCCCAACAATCGGTGACCCCGGCCTCAACAGAGACCCGGGCGGTGACATTGGAAGGCAGAACTGATTCACGATACGACTCGTCTTGGGCGTCAAAGATGTTCGTACACGGCATGGAGACGACTCGGATGTCTTTTCCTTTTGATGCAAGCTCGTCGGCTGCAGCCATTGCCAGGGCGACCTCGGAACCTGTTGCAATGATGATCGCGTCTGGAACGGCTTTGGAGTTCCTGAGGATGTAGCCGCCGCGTAGAATGGCTGAAAGCATCTCAGGGGTCCTGTTTTGATGGGGGAGACCCTGGCGGGAAAACAGGAGACTTGATGGACCGTTTTCTCTTTCAACAGCTGCTTTCCAGGCCACAGCAGATTCCACGGCGTCACAGGGGCGCCAGACAGACATATCAGGTATCATCCTTAAGGTGGCTGCCTGTTCAACCGGCTGATGGGTCGGGCCGTCTTCTCCGAGGCCGATTGAATCGTGGGTGAACACATACACCGACCGGATCTTCATCAGCGCTGCCATGCGCAGGGCGTTTCTGGCATATTCCGAGAAGATAAGAAAGGTGGCGCCATACGGGATGAAGCCGCCATGGAGGCCTATGCCGTTCATAATCGCCGCCATGCCGAATTCACGGACACCGAAATAGATATAGTTGCCCCCTGCATGCTCCTTGATGCTTTTTGATCCCTCCCATATGGTCAGGTTCGAGCCGGCAAGGTCGGCCGAGCCTCCGATCAGTTCTGGAAGAAGAGGACCGTAGCCGTTTAAGGTGTTCTGAGAGGCTTTTCTGGTCGCGACTTTTTCCGCCTTGGCATCGATTGCAGAGATGAATGCAGCTGACTTCTGCTTCCAGTCAGCAGGCATTTCACCCTTGAGACGGCGGTCAAGTTCTTTGGCCAGGTCCGGGAACTCGGAGGTATAAGACGACATCTTGTCGTTCCATTCTTTCTGACGTTGGGCCCCCTTTTCCTTTGCATTCCTACCTGCGTAAACTTCGTCCGGCACGTCTAACGCTTTATAGGGCCAGCCGATGGTTTCACGGACCAGAGATATCTCGTCATC
>DAOVSZ010000275.1 GCA_030627725.1 Desulfobulbaceae bacterium | reverse complement strand
CTGTTCTATGCCTCGGATTATTTCGAAAAACTTTACGAGTACGCGGTCCAGCTGATCAAGGCAGGAAAGGCCTATGTCTGCAGCTTACGCGCCGAAGAGACACGAAAATACCGAGGAACCCTGACCGAACCCGGCACAGAGAGCCCACACCGCAACCGCTCTGTTGATGAAAACCTCGACCTTTTTACCCGTATGCGGGAAGGCGAATTTGAAGACGGCGCCCATGTGCTGCGCGCAAAGATCGATATGGCCTCATCCAACATCATTATGCGGGACCCGGTCATCTATCGAATCATGAAGGCCGATCATCACCGGACCGGTGACACCTGGTGCATTTACCCAATGTACGATTTTGCCCACTGCCTGTCCGATGCGATTGAAAAGATCACCCATTCCATCTGCACCCTCGAATTTATAAACAACCGGGAACTCTACGACTGGGTCCTTGAGGCCCTCGCAATTGCTGACCGGCCACAGCAGATAGAATTCGCCCGCTTAAACCTAAGCTTCACGATTACCAGTAAAAGAAAACTCCTGCAGCTGGTCAAAGAGAAATATGTCAGCGGCTGGAACGACCCCAGGATGCCGACCATCTCCGGCATCAGGCGGCGCGGCTATACCTCGGAATCGATCCGCACCTTCTGCGACCGGATAGGGGTTGCCAAACGAGACAGCGTTGTTGATATGGCCCTGCTCGAATTCACCATCCGAGAAGACTTGAATGAAAAGGCCCCCCGGGTCATGGGCGTTTTAAAACCCTTGAAGGTTGTGATTGAAAACTATCCCGAAGGTACAACCGAAGAACTCGAGGCAAAAAACCATCCCGGCAACCCTGAAATGGGATCGCGCAAGGTCCCCTTTTCCCGGGTCATATATATTGAACAGGACGACTTTCTTGAAGAACCCCCGAAAAAATTCTTCCGCCTGGCGCCGGGACGCGAGGTCCGGCTGCGGTATGCCTATTTCATCAAGTGTGAACAGGTGATCAAAGACGATACAACAGGAGAAGTCCTAGAACTTCGCTGTACATACGACCCGGAGACAAGAGGCGGTCAGGCCCCTGACGGACGGAAGGTGAAGGCTACCATTCACTGGGTCTCGGCTGAACAGTCAATCACGGCTGAAATTCATCTCTACGACCGCCTCTTTGAAGTCGCAAACCCGTCTGCGGAAAAAGACGGGGCTGATTGTACGACCTTTATCAATCCAAAATCCTTAGAGACGGTTACGGGCTGTCGGCTTGAGCCCTCACTTTCAGAGGCTGAACCGTTAAAATGTTATCAGTTTGAAAGGCTCGGATATTTCTGTGTTGACCCGGTTGATACAACCCCGGAAAGAATGGTCTTCAATCGCACCGTCACCCTGCGCGACTCCTGGGCAAAGATCAAGAAAGGCTGAAGGCTGAAACCCTATTATAAAAGTTCACCAACCCTGAATGCCTAAAGGCCTTAAGCCTAACACCCTATAAAATATTGAGGTCTCTCACATGCTCAAAACAAACAAGTCACAGCTGGTCTGTCAATCCGTTGTTGGTGAGATCACCTCCCCGTTAGGAGGAGTCAACCCTTACAGGATCAATCCGGACGGTCATTCCGACATCTATCCCGGGGTCGGCGGCATCACCTATAATGTCCGAATCGGGGATGCTGCCTGCGGTCTTTTTGCAGACCATGTCGAACCCGGGGTCAGCATCAGCAACTTTACCCAGTTCCAGGGCCAGCCAGGCCCGAACAGGGCGCTCAACCTCTTTTCCTGCGCCGGCAATACGGCAAAGGTCATCTCAGGCGAGGCCAAGGGCGCCACAGGCCGGGTAACCGGCAAACACGGCGGCATCGAACATGTGCTTATCGATTTTGACGCCGAGACCATGGAGAACCTCTCTATCGGCGACAAGATTCAGATAAAGGCCTTTGGCTGCGGGCTCAAGCTTATCGACTACCCGGAAATAAAGGTACTGAACCTCGACCCAGACCTGATTGAAAAGTTGAAACTGAAGCGTCTCTCAAACGGACGACTTGAAGTCCCTGTCACCCATCGGGTGCCGGCAAAGATTATGGGTTCCGGCATCGGCAGCACCCACAGCAACACAGGCGATTACGACATTCAGCTCTTTGACGCGCCGACAGTCAAGCGTTTCGGCCTTAATGACCTGAAACTCGGAGATTTTGTCGCCATAACAGATGCCGAAGCGACCTATGGCCGCATCTACAGAACAGGCGGCGTGGTTATCGGCATCATCGTCCATTCCGACTGTGTTCTGGCCGGTCACGGACCTGGAGTGATGGTCGTCATGTCATCGAAAGAGGGACTGATTGTGCCCAAAATAAGCAAACGGGCAAACCTCAAAATGTTATTTTCCTGATTTCCGGCGGAGGAACCTCAACATGTAAAGAGAAAACTACGCACTTTTCAGATATTCTGATATAATAAAAAGTGTGTTATAAGAACATGTTGGAAGACCATTGTCTGGTCCGCTCTCATTTAGCGCATTGGAAGCCATGCAAAAAACCATTCTCATCGTTGACGATTCCGTCATGATCCTACGGATTGTCGGACTGCTTCTTCAGCAGATGGGCTATGCCGTTCTTCAGGCCGAAAACGGCAAGGTTGCCTGTAAACTCGCCAAAGAACATCTTCCGGACCTGGTTCTTATGGATATTGAAATGCCGAAAATGGACGGCATTGAAGCCACTATCCGTATCAAAACACTCCCGTCAACATCACACATACCAATTATCTTCTTCACCTCCCTTGGCAGCGAAGAAGACATCAGAAACGCAAAAAATGCAGGTGGTCTGGCCTTTCTGAACAAGCCTATCTGCAAAGAAGAACTTCAGGAAGCGATCAGCAAAATTCTTTCCCCGGAAACCACACCTTAAGAGCACATGGCAGCGATAACCGATTATATGTTCGACACTTCATTCGTTCAGGAAGTGATCGTCTACCTGCACACCGAATACTCTGTGTATACACGCGTCCTCGACAGTGGGAAAAATGCCGTCATAACAGACGAATCACAGGCAGAGCCACTGGCAGACTCACTGGCGGTCACCAGATTTTTTCCTTTTGATTTTCAAGAAGCTATCGGCGGGTTAGAGTGTTCAGCAAACGATGAAACAGCGCTCGCACAGGCCGAATCTCACATCCTCTTCTGTCTCAAAGGAATCAACAATCTTCTCTTGCGGGAACTGGAGCTGAAACAGACCACGGATGAGATGCTCCAGCTTTCTTCACAGCTGAACTTCCTTTTCAAACTTTCCAGCAAGCTCATCGGCATCAACGAAATGCAGGATTTCAGCGATATTATCTTAAATGAGATATCCCAGGTGGTCTTGGCGGAAAAGGCCTTTTTGAGCGCTGATTTCGGCCCGGATGAAAAATTCAAAATTCGCTGCAACCTTTCATCACAAGAACTGAAAGAGATAGAACAAGACGTCAACTTTCAGGTTGTGGATAAAGACCGGACAAGCATCTCCACCCTTGACTCGGGTGAATCCATGCTGATTGCGCCGATCAATTCCATGGAAGGGACAAACGGGTTCATGGTTTTTCTGAAAGACTCAACCACCCGTTTTTTTACCGCCTATGAAAAGAAATTCGTCAGCATTATCGAAGAAATTATCTCACCGACCATTGAGGCCATCCAACTCAATGACAGTCTCCAGGACCTCTACCTCAACACGGTGAAAGCCCTTGCCGCGGCCATTGATGCCAAGGATGAATACACCCATGGCCACTCGTTCCGGGTCGCCAAGTATTCCGTGGCCATCGGCATGAAGATCAACATTCCCGAACACAGGCTGACAGAACTTGAGATTGCCGCGTACATGCACGATCTGGGAAAAATCGGCATTTCAGAATCCATCTTGTCAAAACCTGATCGGCTCACTGACACGGAATACAGCATGGTAAAAAAACATCCTGAGATGACGGGAAAGATTCTCGAACCGATCAACCTGCCTGATTTTATCGTCAACGCAGCGGAACAGCATCACGAAAGGGTCGACGGCAGCGGTTATCCCCACGGACTTAAGGGACAGGAAATTTCGCTCTTTGCCAGGGTCATCATGGTCGCAGATGCATTCGATGCCATGACATCCGCCAGACCCTACCGGGAAGCCATGTCTGTTGAGACGGCCCTGGAGGAAATCTGTAATGGTGTTGACAAGGAATTTGATCGCTGTATAGTACTGGGCCTCATCGAAACCTTGCAGGATAAAGAAACACACCTCGCTCTCAGAGAAATTTCTCCTGATCTGCAATTTTTCAAAATTCAACACTTCAACGAGTATCTT
>DAOVSZ010000030.1 GCA_030627725.1 Desulfobulbaceae bacterium | reverse complement strand
AACGCTACAGTTTATCCCTTACACACGTCCTCATAGTCCTTAATCTTCGGTATCACATCGAGAAAGAGATTGATAACGCTGCCAACATTCTTCTTCATGGTCTCAAGGATCATTTCCCAAGTGACCGCCTCCTCACTCTCATGCCAGCAGTCATAGTCCGTTGACATGGCTATTGACGCATAGTGCATCTTCTTTTCTCTGGCAAGATTCACCTCCGGGACAGTGCTCATATTGATCACGTCCGCGTTCCAGGCCCTGAACATATGGCTCTCCGCCTTGGTGGAGAACCTGGGGCCCTCGATGGTGACAACCGTCCTGTTCGCATGAAACGGAATAGCGAGATGGTCGGCGGAACCGGCAAGAAGATCAATGAGTTTCGGGCAGAAAGGTGTTGCCATTGGAGTGTGTATTACTTCGTCCCGGTCAAAAAATGTTGTCGCCCTTTTTTTCGTAAAATCGATAAACTGGTCCGGAAAGACGAGATGCCCCGGCGCGATCTCTTCACGTAAGGAACCGACTGCGGTGGCAGCGAGGATATGCGTACACCCCTGCTCCTTCAAGGCCGAGATATTTGCCCTGAAGTTAACGTTCATGGGAGGAATGGAATGGTTCTTCCCGTGTCTGGCAAGGATAACGACATCGACGCCTTCGATGGAACCGCAGGTCAGAGCGGATGATGGCGCCCCGTATGGGGTGTCGATTGTGATTTCGTCAGATTGTTTCAGAATAGCAGGGTCATCAAGACCTGAGCCGCCGATAATACCAATTTTAACAGCCATTTATATATCCTTCGTGTTGTGTCGTTAAAAGTGCTGTCCACGTACAGGTTCAAATAACTACAATGCGCCACCAGTCATTGTCAAGGGAAATGGATACATGAAATCCTTTCTTCTGCTCAATCACGGGTGGCTCACCCTCCGCCTCCGGCGGGATTGTTCGACTATGCGTTTCAAAAAACAAAACGCAAGTCTCACGAATAAAAATGTTGATTCTTTCCGATGAGTCGTGATTATCTGAAAACAGGAGGGATAGTAATACTTCACCAAGGGCTATTATCCTGGGAAAAACTCATAGCTGTAAGAGTTTACCAGTGCCTTAGATTCGTTCGTTTGGGACTTCGAACTATAGCCCCTCTATGTGAGAAGTCCAAAACGGACGAAGATGAGGTGCTGGTGAACTCTTACGAGGGATAACCGTATGGATACCAGAAGCCGAAACATCCTGTTTCTCCTGCTTTTCCCCTTGCTGTTTTTTTCTTCGGCAGATCATGCCCTGGCCGACCGCTATGCAACCGCACGCCGGAACATGGTGCTTGAGATCGAGCAGGATGTGCGCGACACCCGCCGTCATATCGGCAGGGAGTCCCTCATGCAAGGTGTCATGGTTGCCATGGCAACCGTCCCCCGCCATGAATTCGTGCCCGCTGCCTCAAGAAGACTCGCCTATGCCAACCGCCCCCTTCCCATCGGCCATGGCCAGACCATTTCCCAGCCCTATATTGTCGCCCTGATGACCGACCTCCTCCAGGTGGATAAAAACGACCGCGTTCTTGAGATCGGCGCCGGGTCCGGCTATCAGGCCGCCATCCTGGCAGAACTTGCCGGCGCGGTCTATACCATGGAGATCATCAGGCCGCTCGGAGAAAAAGCAGGCAAAAAGCTCTACAAACTCGGCTATAACAATATCTCTCTCCGTATTGCGGACGGATATTACGGCTGGCCCGAGGCAGCGCCGT
This sequence comes from Desulfobulbaceae bacterium, assembly GCA_030627725.1. Lineage (GTDB taxonomy): Bacteria > Desulfobacterota > Desulfobulbia > Desulfobulbales > DAOVSZ01 > DAOVSZ01. The sequence continues at coordinate 13,188 of DAOVSZ010000030.1, read as the reverse complement.
TTGACGCAATCATTGTCACTGCCGCGGCAACGCATATCCCACCGCCGCTTCTCAGGCAGCTGAAACCCGGCGGCAGGATGGTAATCCCGGTCGGCACACGCTTTATGGTACAACAGCTTCTGCTGGTTGAAAAAAACACGGCCGGAGAGATCACGTCAAGACAGATACTTCCTGTGCGGTTCGTACCGTTTACCGGAGGACATTAAAAACATAAATTTGAGATTTCAGATTTTTGATTTCAGATTTAAAACGCGAGTTATAGAGACAGGTGTTGTGAGTATCTCGAATGTTGCCGATTCGTGTTGCACGATTTTGAAAAAATTAAACTCCGTAAGATCATAAATCTCAAATCAAAAATCTCATCATCCATGCCGGAAACAAAAAAATACACACCTCCTTGCTATTCAATCGCCCTTGTTTCAGCATGCGCCCTGGCCTACGAGATTCTCCTCCTGCGTCTTTTCTCGATCATCCAGTGGCACCACTTCGCCTACATGGTGATCAGCATTGCCATGCTCGGCTATGGCGCCAGCGGCGCCTTTCTCGTCTTTCTCCAAAAGCATGTTGAAAAAAAATTTTCTCTCATATTCTTAACCAATATCGCCCTCTTCTCCATGACAACCGTGGGCTGTTTTTTGATCGCGCAACAGGTCCGGTTCAGTCCGGAGGAAATCCTCTGGGACGCAGGACAGCTCCCCCGACTTCTTCTTTTATATCTTCTGCTTGCGATTCCTTTCTTCTTTGCGGCAAACACCGTTGCGCTCGGCCTTATCCGTTACAAGAAAAACATCTCAAGGATCTATGCCGCCGATCTTATCGGAGCTGCGGCAGGCAGTCTTGCAATTGTTGCCCTTCTCTTTCTGGTCTTCCCGAGCACGACTCTCAAGCTTCTGGCAACGGGCGGCATGCTGGCTGTTGCATGCGCCTGGCTGGAGTTGAAATGTGCTCCCCGCTCTCTTGCGCTCCTTTTCGCCTTGGGATCTCTTTTCCCCTTTCTCTTTCCAGAGGCATGGACACAACCGGCCATCTCCCCCTACAAGGGACTTTCGCAGCAGCTGCAGGTCTCCGGCAGCAGGATTATCTCAGAGCACTCAAGTCCGCTCGGGCTTCTTACAGTGATCAAAAGCCCTGTTGTACCGCTTCGATATGCCCCGGGGCTCAGCATGAACGCTACGGGAGAACCATCACCGCAACTTGCAGTATTTACGGATGGTGACGGCATAAGCGTCATAACTAATCCGGGAGCCGGCAGAGAGACCCTTTCCTGGCTCGACCAGACCCCTTCCGCCCTGCCCTACCATCTGGCGGCCATCGAAAAGGCGCTGATTCTGGGAAGTGGCGGCGGCATGGACGTTCTGCAGGCTCTGTACCACAGGGCGCCGTCTATTGATGCGGTTGAAATGAATCGACAGATGCTCGACCTGGTAAAAAATGTCTATGGAGACTTTGCAGGCAACATTTACAACCGGCAGGAGGTTGATATTCATGTGGCCGAGGCGCGAGCATTCGTGAGTACCACAGGCAAACGCTACGACCTGATACAGCTTGGCCCACTTGATGCCTTCAGCGCCGCATCCGCAGGCCTGTATGCCTTGAGTGAAACGTATCTCTACACCGTAGAGGCGCTCGAAAGGTATATTGACCGTCTTTCGGCCGGCGGCTTTGTGTCATTAAGCCGCTGGATCAGGATGCCGCCCCGTGACACACTGAAACTCATCGCAACCGCTGCGGTTGCACTCGAAAATACAGGTGTATCCGATCCACACAATCAATTGATCCTCATCCGCAGCTGGCAGACCAGCACGCTCCTGATCAAGAATGGTCGGGTTACAGCCGAAGAAATTGCCGCGCTCAAAAAATTCTGCCGTACGCGGTCCTTTGATCTTGCCTACTATCCCGGAATCCACGGGACGGAACCAAACCGTTATAACATCCTCTCAGAACCTTTTTTTTATCAGGGAGCGCTGTCTTTGGTTGGGAACGGACGTCAAGACTTTCTAGACCGCTACAAATTCAACATTGCCCCGGCTACGGACGAACGTCCCTATTTCTTTCATTTTTTCAAATGGCGGATACTTCCTGAGATCCTTTCCCTGCGGGGCCGTGGGGGAATTCCTCTTCTGGAGTGGGGATATCTGATTCTTATCGTCACTCTGCTGCAGGCGGCAGCAGCAAGTGTTGTGCTGATCCTGCTTCCTCTTCTTTTTTACAGGGCGGGGAAAAAAAAGCAACAGAGCATACACGGAAAAGGCAAGACGCTCACCTATTTTTTCAGCATAGGTCTTGCCTTTCTTTTCATGGAGATCGCCTGCATCCAGAAATTCATCCTGTTCCTGCACCACCCGCTTTATGCCGTGGCCGTAGTGCTGACGGGCTTTCTTCTGTTTGCCGGGCTCGGAAGCGCCTTCAGCAGCCACAGGATCCTGGCGCGTCAAGACCGAAACCCTGTTGCCCTCCCGATAACCATCATCGCCTTTATGGGCCTCTTGTACATCTTTTTCCTGAGTCCGGTTTTAAATGGACTGACAGGGGGACCTGATATTCTTCGAATCTCTCTGACGGTTATCTTGATCGCCCCCCTTGCCTTCTGTATGGGAATGCCGTTCCCCCTCGGAATCACCACTCTCAGCGATCAAACGCCGGGGCTTGTGCCCTGGGCCTGGGCGGTAAACGGCTGGGCCTCAGTCATAAGCGCCGTTCTCGCCACCCTGACAGCCATTCATTTCGGCTTTACAGTGGTAATCCTGCTGGCTCTGGGGTTTTATGCCATAGCGCTTGTGTCCTTTCCGCAAACGGCATCCGGCGAATGAGATATCCATAACGCTATAAAATAATTTTCTAATACTAAAATTATTTTATAGCACTCCGTAAAAAAATTATTACTCAAACATACTTCACTCCTGCAACTCTTACAATATTTTCAATGAGTTATAGAGCGAAAACGAACTTCTCCATACACCTGGCACATTAATTGCTTTAAAACGAAGTGAACCAATCGACCGGAGAAAGAGTATGAATATATCAATGGAATTTATGAATGAAGGCCCTGGCGCCTCCAAATACGTTTGCGCTGATAAAAAGGGAATACATGTCCTTGTTATAACGTTAGCAGTGTTTATTCTTCTGGCGTTTACTGTTGTCTGCTTTGCATCTGTGGATTTTTCAGGCGCTGGGCAGAACAAAAAAACAACGAACAGTCATGAAAATGAAAAAACAGCTGTTTCCGTCCCCGGAGAGAACCATCCGGCCATCGACAGGTCTGTGAAGGCAAGGCGCCTTCCCAGTCTGCATGATCTGACGCCGGCCCAAAAGAAAAGGCTGGCGGAGAAGCGACGGAACCTGGCGAAAATTCTGCTCCTGGTCGCATCGGAGGCACGGAGCGGATAAGAATAAGAATATGAAATGACCCCCCATCAAATGCATATCATAATCTCAAGTGATCTGGGCAAGACAACCGCTTTTTCCGCCCCCAGGAGACTCCTTTGTCTCGGCAGCATCATCGCGTTATCCGTTCTCATTATAATTTCAGTCACTTTCATCGTAGCAATAAAACAGATCCATAACAAATCAGGACTGGAAGACAAAGTTGCAGTTCTCGAAAAAGCCCTTGTCGAGACAAAAATAAAATCTTCGATTTTTGAAAACAAGGTCATCCACCAGGAACAGTTCCACATAAAACTTCTTACCGAAATCGAACAGGACAAATTGAACCTGACAGCTCAATACGAAGCTGAAAAGGAACGGCTTCTGGAAGGCCCGGTGAGCGAACTGAACAGAAGAAACAAACTGATGAAGTCCGTGCTTACGAGCGTCGGCGTAACCTCTGTTTCTACGCATGGCAAGCGCAACAGCGGTGGCCCTTTTGTCAGTTTCAATGACTCATCATACCAGGACCAGATCTTCATTGCGGACAGTTACCTGAAAACCATCAGGTCCGTGCCGCTCGGTTTTCCAGTTCGTGGGAAGATTACTTCACCCTACGGCAGGAGAATTGACCCGATCAACGGCATGCCGGCCTTTCATGCAGGCATCGACATCACCAATCGCCCCGGGATCTCGATAAAAGCAACCGCGGCAGGCAGAGTAAAACGCTGTGGATATGATGCAGGATACGGGAGCTATGTCCTTCTTGACCATGGAAACGGATTCGCGACCATGTATTCGCATTTACAAAAGATAACGACTGCCAAAGGGAAAAGAATTGAAAGGGGAGATCAGATAGGGCTGCTTGGAAACAGCGGCAGGAGCACAGGCCCTCATCTTCATTATGAAATCAGGCACACGAACAAAACGGTCAATCCATTCCGGTACATGCAAATAGCGAAACTGACTTTCCCCAAGGGATAAGCGGATTGCGGACTACACGTTACAGGTACTACGGGGCACGAGAAGTTTCTTAACCCGCAAGTCCTTCCAGAAAAGAACTACACCCAAAGCGTCTCTTCCTTTTCATCCCCGCCATCCGAAACTTTTTTCTTTAATTTTTCAAGCTCATCGGCAACTTTTGTCAATTCAGATGTGGTGACCCTGAGACGGTCGGCGAGGACCTCGGCAAAGAGTCTGAATATCGTATAATGGAATGCAAGCTGCCTGGGCGTCTCCTTTTCCTTGCCTAAAAGGGAGCAGTCAACACCCAGGACCAGGGTTTTATCAAGGGCCCATATGGAAGCTGTTCTTGGCGATCCGTCTATGACTCCCATCTCCCCGAAAAGTTCTCCGCTCTTTTCGAGAATTCCAAGGGTTTTCTTTTCCTTGACAACTTTTACCCTGCCGGAAATCAGGAAATATGCCCAGTGGTCAACCTCACCCTTCTTGACAATCTCCTCTCCCGGCTTGTACTCCAGGAGCTTCCCCAGTTCGAGAAATGAGTGAAGGTCGTCATCCGAGAAGGTCTGAAACTTCTCGATCCGCTTCAATATATTTAACACGCCTTCATTTTCTTTAAGATAATTTGTCTCTCGCATAGTTGTATCCTTAAATAGTTATGTAAACTTCATATCATCGACCCACTCTCTGCCCTGCGACTCGGCCACCTCCCTGTTCAGCAGATTCCCCTTATAGACGTTGATGCCTCGTTTCAAGGGTTCATTTTCCGAAACTGCCTTTGCAAGACCGCTGTTCGCAATTTCCAATGCATACGGCAAGGTCACATTTGTCAAGGCAAAGGTTGAAGTTCTCGGCACCGCTCCAGGCATATTGGCAACACAATAGTGAATGATATCATCAACCACATAGGTAGGTTTTGAGTGTGTTGTCGGTTTTGAGGTCTCTACGCACCCGCCCTGGTCAATCGCCACATCGACAATAACAGCTCCCTTTTTCATCTTTGAGAGCATCTGCCGTGTCACCAGTTTCGGAGCGCTGCTGCCTGGGAGAAGCACGGCGCCGACCACAAGATCGGCTTTTTTTATCTCCTGGCGTATATTATGTTCGTTGGACATCAGGGTGTTTACCCGCCCTGAAAAAATATCTTCAAGATACGCCAGCCGGTGCATATCCCTGTCAATCACCGTGACTGTCGCGCCGAGCGCTGCTGCAACACGGGCTGCATTGCTGCCGACCGACCCGCCTCCGATAATAACGACATACCCGTGTTCGACGCCGGGGACTCCCCCAAGAAGAATCCCCCGCCCCCCTTCTTCCCTCTGCAAATGATGCGCTCCGACCTGAATGGACATCCGTCCTGCAACCTCGCTCATAGGCGCAAGAAGGGGAAGATACCCGTTGTCCAGCTGGACGGTTTCATAACCGATGCCGATTATCTTCCTTTCCAGAAGCACCTCCGTCAGGTCCGGCAACGGCGCCAGATGGAGATAGGTATACAAGATCAGGTCCGGCCGGAGATAGTCATATTCGTCAGGAAGCGGCTCTTTCACCTTGATGACCATATCCGCTCTGCCATATACCTCTTCAGGACTCTTTACAATCTCCGCCCCTGCCTTTTTGAACTCCTTGTCGCTGATATCACTGCCGACACCTGCTTTCTTTTCAATGAAAACCCTATGCCCGGTCGACACCAGGGATTTTACGCCGGCAGGGACAATACCTACTCTGAACTCTTTGTCCTTTATCTCTTTGGGCACTCCGATAATCATAGTTTTTCACCTCATGAGCAACTTTTTCAGTTGGAACTAAATAATTGGCCCACCTGAATAGTTACGGGACTGTTATCATATTGTATGTTATAATCAACAGTTACTGCAAGCGAAGATTTTCCAAAAGATCTCAAACGTTGTTTTTTTTATTCCTGCTCTTCCTGACGTTCTCGCTTGCATGCATGCTGAGAATGACACATCCTACTTAACAGAAACACAGAATGAACAATTTGGGCTTGCGTATCCTGTTTTTTGTTGTAAACATAAGAGTGAAGAAACTATTCAGATGGAGCGGCAAACATAGCCTAAACTCCATCCTGTAACTGTTCAGCAGTGCTTCAGATGTGCACAAGCAGGCTGACGAGCTATAGTTGGCTATGCGAGAAGGCCTGATCGTGTGCAGCTGGTGAGCGCAGCGAATGAGCGGATGGAGTGCAGCTGAATAGTTACGAGTGAAGAAACTAACTCTAAAAGAGGCTGACTTATGTTTGGATTGGGAATGCCTGAATTAATTATTATTCTGGTAATAATCGTTATCATCTTTGGAGCGGGAAAACTGCCGGAAATCGGCGCCGGACTTGGAAAAGGCATCAAGAATTTCAAAAAAGCCACCAAGGATGAAGAGAATTCTGAAAAGATAGAGAACAAGAAAGAAGACAAGAAAGAGGATTAAGGGAGGTAAGATATGTTTGGATTGGGAACCCCGGAACTGGTTATTATCCTTGGGATAGCATTTCTGGTTTTCGGCGGCAAAAAACTACCGGAGCTCGGGGCCGGTCTCGGTAAGGGGATCGCCTCGTTCAAGAAGGGATTAAAGGATGTAGAAACCGGCGGCAAAAACATCATTGAAGACAGTATCCCAGGCGCAAAGGAAGTAACTGCAATCAAAGAAAAAATTGACACGGCCAAGGACCTTGGCAAGGTGCTCAAAACATAAGCCGTTAGTTCAATATATCAAAAAAACACAGCAAGCTAACCGCTAACAGCTTAAAAAAAAGGGGGCCGATTCCGAACCGGCCCTTTTTCTTTTTCCAGGATCAATCGTCAAAATCACCCTCAGGGCCCTTATCAGTGATCAGAGTTCCCGCCCGTTCAATAATCTTTTCCTCGGTCCATTCCGCTGGATCCTCAATTCGGTCAACCTTGGCGCCAAGATCGAATGAATTTGCCTTCAAAATCTCCTCAACACCTAACGGCGCCGTGTCCTCTGCATTAAACACCGTGACGAGCATGTTATAGATAAAGTCTTCAACGCGCCGGCTCATCCGTTCCCTGACTTCACGGGATTGCCCCAACAACTTGTTCTCAAAGGGAAGATTAAGTTTCTTGAAGTTTCCACCTTTCCACCCCTGGGCCTCGGCATAGGCGATCATCTCCCTCCACATTTCCTCTGAAACACCCTCATTCAGAACCTTGATAAAGTTTCCAGCGTCATCAAGGATGGCATTTCCGTAATCATTGACCTTAAGGCCCCAGGAGATCATCTGCAGTGCTGTGGCTACATTTGCCTTGGTAGTGTTCGTCTTTGAAGCTATTTCACGCAGCCTGTCGGAACTGTTGCCGGAAGTGCCGTGTTGAGCGCCGGAAACCTTATATTGCGCAAGATGGGAATGAATTTCAGCAGTAAGGCCAACCTGAATTCCCTGCCCGCTGGCCTCTATACCATGTGTGGTCCCGTTGTTGAGCGCAATCCAGTCAGCAGAGATGCCATGGGCATTAAGGCCCTGGATAAGAAACAGGGCATCTTCAACAGTTGAAAGGCCCTGGCTTCCCTTTATTTCACCGACCTCGCTCTCAAGCCCGGCCCATTTTGGGATAAAAGGGTTTAAAGCAATATTTGCCAGGAGATTCTTATCATCCGGCATATGAGAAGCATCTATGGCAATGGAGGTGATTCCGGCGTCAAACAGGGTGGGGATCTCCTGTTTCGCAAAGGGAATATCATCTTCTTTTTTTATCCCGTAATGGTCCGCATGAATGGCAACCGGGACAGTGATATTCAATTCATTGCAAAGGGCGTCCACCTGCCTGGCAATATTCCAGTAATTAACCGGGCAATAGGCATTCGCGCCGCCTTCGGACCTGGCGATCTCTATAATGATCACGGCATTAGCATGCTGCGCCGCCATAAGGGCCCCCCGTATGACAAGATGGTTCCTGCCATTTGCCGCCATGGTCATCGCCTTTCCTTTACTCGTCATTGCCCTGTCTATTGCCTTGCCGCTGACAATAAGGGCCCTTGAATTCGGGAAAAGTTTCACAATGTTAGGTGGACGACCGACTTGAAGCGCCTTGTTGAAATCCGCCTGATCGACAGACATAAGCAACCCTCCTTTTTTTCTAAACTTTTAACTGCCCGATAACTATGTCAGTTTCGCAGATTTGGTAACTTTTGTAAAAATTGTACATCATAGTATACCTTTTTCCAAAGCCAAAATTTCAAAATCCAAAATCACTCAAACTCTTTCAGATTAAATCCCTCCTGCTGGAGAAGGGCTGCGGTCACACCGATCACCGGGATCAGACCGCACGAAGGACTGCGTGCCTTTAAATACACCCCGCTTATCTGCTGGGCCTTTGCCACTGTCAGCACCTGTCCGGCTCCGGCCAAAAAATTCTCCGTCACATCCCGACCGTCTCTGGTGATGACTTTTGCTCGGCCGGCAAGGACATCGTGTCCGTCTCCACCGACGATATCCGCCGGCGCTCGTGGAGTAGGCAACCCTCCTAACTGTTCCGGGCATACGGGTATCCATATCGTCTGACGCAACTCTTTTATGCAGTTATCAGATGGTTTGAGACAACCATCATAACGGGTCTTCATGCCAATCAGACAGGCACTGACAAGAAATATTTCAATTTTCTGACTTGACGTAATCATGAGACTTTTCAACACCTCCACTATCAGTTATATTCCATCCCATGTTCAGACTGACTCCTCACAACAGACAACTCCTGACCGTTTGCTCCTTTCTGCTTCTCCTCCTCGCGATCTGGCTCTTTTTTTCACCCTACGGCGGCATCTTGAAATACCATAAAACCTCTGAAAAACTCAACTCGATCAGAACAGAAAATGAAATACTCAAGAAACAAAACGCAGCCCTGGAGAAAGAAATTGCAAAACTGACAAAAGACCCATCCTATCAAGCTGAAATAGCAAGAAAAAAACATGGCATGATCAAAAAGAACGAAATTATCTTTGATTTTGATAAAAAATAAAAAATCTTGCGAAACTCTTTAAATTATCCTAATTATACATTGAATATATTTGGGTTTGAAACGTACTTTTTGAAGCCCGCCTTTCACTGAAGAACACCGGCGCAAACGAAGTATCCGGAGATAATACATGTCGGAAGATGTAAAAGTATTGATAGTAGATGACGATGCAACCCTTCGCCGCATCGTCAGGACCCTGATGACGCAGATCGGCTACAAGAACCTGATCGAGGCTGAAGATGGCCAGGAAGCCCTGGAATTTCTTCAAGAAAATCAAGATATAGGCCTTATCCTTTGCGACTGGGACATGCCGCGGATGGACGGTCTCGAACTGTTGCAGCATATCCGAAACGATGACACCTTGGCGGAAACCCCTTTCATCATGGTGACCGCCCAGGACAACAAAGAAAAGATCATCATCGCCGCCAAGGCCAAAGTCAGCCAGTACATCGTAAAACCATTTACCGCCCAGGCATTGCGGGAAAAGATCAACAAGGTACTTCACAGCTGAAAAGATCTCTGGTAACTATTCATATCCCGAAGAATCCACTGAACACCATCAAGAAGATCCTCCGCAATATAACATGGTTGCAGACTCTCCCGCGGACCGATATATTTCAGATCACCTCTCCCGTAACCGGTCAGAACAAGCACACCGGAAGCATTGCACCTCTCAGCTGTTTTCAGATCAGACCAACGGTCCCCTACAACATACGATCCGGCCAGATCAAGGTTGAGGTCCCGGGCCGCCTTTTCGAGCATTCCGCTTCTTGGCTTGCGGCAGTCACACTCTATACGGTAGACATCCTCCCTGGCTTCCGGATGATGCGGGCAATAATATAATCCATCGATCTTTGCCCCCTCTTCAGCCAGCAGTCGATTCATCTTCTCATGCACATCCGTAAGAAGCGATTCCGGGAAGTATCCCCTTCCCACCCCGGACTGGTTCGAGATAACCACCACCGGCACTTCCCGTTCGTTGAGCGCCCTGATCGCCAGAGCCACATTCGGAAGAAGATGAAACCGGGAAATATGGTTAATATATCCCATCTGTTCGTTGATTGTACCATCCCTGTCCAGAAAAACAGCCGCCTGACTCGTACTCATTCATCACTCCTTTCAATAGATTCGCAACTCGTTAAAAAATACATGATAATAACAGAATCTTCCAGATCAATATTTTCTTCACCATACCAGCCTAAAATATCGCTTCCTCCTTGCAAAAAAAATGATCTGATGGTATTAATATTTGTTTTTTATATCGGCAGGTCCATATACGGCTTCAACAGAATTGAGACCTCTGTATGGACTCTATATCACACATCCCGTAGCAGCATCTCCGGTGCCTCTCGAAAGAGGTCGATTTACGGGATGGAGGAACAACCGGATAAGGAGAATGAAAGCATGGCTACTATTACAATGAAAGAGATGTTGACAGCCGGGTTGCACTTCGGGCATCAGACCAGACGCTGGAACCCGAAAATGAAACCGTACATCTTCGGCGCCCGCAACAACATCTACATTATCAACCTCGACAAGACCTTGCCGCTTTTCAACAAGGCATATGCCTTTATCCATGATACCGCTGCCAAAGGCGGTTCAATCCTCTTTGTCGGAACCAAGCAGCAGGCCCAGGATATCATCAAGGAAGAGGCGGAAAGATCCGGCATGTTCTTTGTGAACAAACGCTGGCTTGGGGGTATGCTGACGAATTTTCAGACCATCAAAAAATCCGTTGAACGGCTGCGTCAGATCGAGAACATGAAGGCTGACGGCACCATCAATAAGTACAAGAAAAAAGAAGCGCTCGGGATGGAAAAAGAGCTCGAAAAACTTGAGCGTAACCTTGGCGGAGTCAAGAGTATGCGCGGGGTCCCTTCTGCCCTTTTTATCGTTGACCCGAGGCGGGAAAAGATAGCAGTGGATGAAGCAAATCGTCTTGGAATTCCGGTAATTGCGATGATCGACACAAACTGTAATCCGGACGGCATTGACTATCTGATCCCGGGAAATGATGATGCCATCCGTTCAATAAGACTCATTACATCTAAGATTGCCGACGCTGCCCTGGAAGGCAACAACAAGCGCCGGGATGCCGAACAGGTCGAGACAGACAAGGAACTTGAGGCCAAAATGACCTCCCCGTCTGAGTCCGACCCGTCTGAGTCCGCCCCGACTGAGTCCGCCCCGACTGAGACGACGACTGAAATGACTGAACCGACTGAAACAAAACCGTCCGAAGAGGCAACAAAAGAATAAGTAAAAAAAAATCAGATTGAGGAGTAACCGCTGTGAAAATAACAAGCCAGATGGTAAAAGCGCTTCGCGACAAAACAAATGCAGGCATGATGGACTGCAAAAAGGCCTTGACCGAAACAGAAGGGGACATGGAAAAGGCCATCGACCTGTTGCGGCAAAAAGGACTTGCCGTTGCAAGGAAGAGAGCGGGCCGCACCACAAGCGAGGGAATTGTTCTGCCATATATCCATGCCGGCGGCAAACTCGGTGTTATGGTGGAAGTCGACTGTGAAACGGACTTTGTTGCCAAGACAGATGCTTTTATCGAGTTTGCAAAAGATATTGCAATGCATATAGCCGCATCCAATCCGATTGCCATCAAGAGAGAGGATGTGCCGGAAAATGAGATCCAGAGAGAGCAGGATATTTTCAAGAACCAGGCCCTTGATTCAGGAAAGCCGGAAAACATTGTAGACAAAATCGTTACAGGAAAGTTGGATAAATTCTTTTCCGAAGTTTGTCTCCTGGAGCAGAAATTCGTCAAAGACCCTGACCTCACCATCCAGGACCTGCTGAATGCTCTGATCGCGAAAATGGGCGAAAACATCTCCATTAAACGTTTTGTCCGCTTTCAGGTCGGAGAAGAGGCATAACTTACTGACTCAAGGTCTCAAAGGCGACGTATCGTGAACAACCGCAACTATAAAAGGGTTCTGTTGAAGCTGAGCGGCGAGGCCCTGATGGGCAAAGCCTCTTACGGCATAAGTAACGAGACACTGGCGTATGTTGCGGACGAGATCAAGGGACTGCGTCAACTGAACGTTCAGGTCGGCCTGGTCATTGGCGCCGGAAATATCTTCAGAGGGGTTGCAGGCGCCTCTTCAGGAATGGACCGCGCCCAGGCTGACAATATGGGGATGCTGGCAACAGTCATCAATGCCCTGGCCATCCATGATGCCCTGGAACAGCGAGGAGTGTCGACACGGGTCCTGTCGGCCATCCCGATGACGACGGTCTGTGAGCCTTATGTTCGTCAGCGGGCCCTCCAGCATCTGGAAAAAGGCAAAGTCGTCATCTTTGCCGCCGGCACAGGCAATCCCTACTTCACTACCGACACGGCAGCAGTGCTGAGGGCCCTTGAAATCAACGCGGACCTTATCTGCAAGGCAACTCGCGTTGACGGCGTCTATGACAAGGACCCTCTGGCTCACGACGATGCGGTAAAATTCGACACCCTTACCTATGACGAGGTCCTGCGACGCAGGCTGAAAGTAATGGACAGCGCGGCCATTTCCCTGGCCATGGACAACAACAAGACCATCATGGTCTTTGACATGAATATCCCGGGGAATATGAAAAAGGCCATAACCGGAGAGACAATAGGAACTTTGATACAAGGGGAGTAACTATTCAGCTGCACCCCATCTGCACACGATCAGCCTGGTTCACATAGGACTACTATCGGAGTCTTCGCTTCGCTCCGCTTACCTGTTCTCCAGCCTGCTTGTGCACATCTGGGGCATTTCTGAATAGTTACAGGATGGTGTTTCGGCCAAGTATTCAGCGCCATCAGAACAGTTACAAGAATAGTCATGAACAGTTCTCAACTACTCGGTGCAACAACGTTTCTCTATCTTTT
>DAOVSZ010000067.1 GCA_030627725.1 Desulfobulbaceae bacterium | reverse complement strand
TTGACATGAATATCCCGGGGAATATGAAAAAGGCCATAACCGGAGAGACAATAGGAACTTTGATACAAGGGGAGTAACTGTTCAGCAGCACCCCATCTGCACACGATCAGGCTGGTTCACATAGGACTACTATCGGAGTCTTCGCTTCGCTCCGCTTACCTGTTCTCCAGCCTGCTTGTGCACATCTGGGGCGCCCCGCAGGAAGTGCCCTTGGGGTGCACTTCTGAACAGTTACAGGAAGGTGTTTTGGCTAAGTTTTTGGCTCCAACTGAATAGTTACCAAGGGGAAAACAATGTCTGAAGCAATTATTGAAATGTCAGGTAAAATGGATAAAAGCCTGGATGCCTATAGACGGGATCTCTCAAAGATCCGGACAGGACGGGCGTCCCTTGCTCTCTTGGACGGGATAACGGCCGAAGCCTATGGCTCTTCCATGCCCCTGAATCAGATTGCCACCCTGACGGTCCCGGAAAGCCGTCTGATTGTCATACAACCCTGGGATGCACAGCTCTTGGGCGCTATAGAAAAATCTTTTTTCAAATCTGACCTGGGGCTCAACCCTGTGAACGACGGAAAGGTCATTCGGATCAATATTCCGCAATTAACCGAGGAACGGCGCAAAGAACTTGTCAAACAAGTCAAAAAAATTGCCGAGGAATACAGGGTTGCGATCCGGAACAGCCGCCGGGAAGCGATTGATATCTTGAAGAAGCAGAAAAAAGACAAGGAGATCTCCGAGGACGATCTCTTCAAGCTTCAGGATGAAGCACAGAAGGAAACCGACCAATTCGTCAATAAGATTGATGCGATATTAGCAGAAAAAGAAAAAGAGGTGATGGAAATCTAGTCTTTTTCAACAAAGACCAGCAAAAAGGGGACAGATTTATTTTTTTTCAAAATAAAAAATAAAAAATAAATCTGTCCCCTTTTTGATCTTTTTGATCACCAACTCCATTCATTATGCCCGAAACGCCGGAACTCGACCCCAATAACATCCCAAAACATGTCGCCATCATCATGGACGGCAATGGCCGCTGGGCACAGAGCCGAGGACTGATGCGTCTCATGGGACATAAAGCAGGCGTCGAATCGGTAAAAAAAATCGTCAGAGCAGCAGACGAACTCGGAATCTCCATCCTCACCGTGTATGCCTTTTCCACCGAAAACTGGAAACGCCCCCCCCTGGAGGTGAAAACCCTGATGGGGCTCCTGCAGTCCTATCTTGAAAGTGAACTGGCCGACCTGGTCAAGAATAATGTCTCTCTCCGCTGCATAGGTGAAAAAGAAAAGCTGCCTGACGCCCCTCGTCAGGTGCTGGAAAAAGTCATCGCAACAACGGCTGAAAACACCGGTCTTATTCTCAACCTTGCATTAAGCTACGGCAGCCGCAGCGAGATCATCATGGCCGTAAAAAAACTTGCCGAAGACTGTGTTTCCGGCAGACTGCAGCCGGATGACATCACTGAGAATCTCTTTTCACAACACCTCTACACCGGCGGCCTGCACGACCCTGATCTCGTTATCCGAACAGGCGGAGAATCCCGTCTAAGCAATTTTCTTTTATGGCAGGCATCATATTCCGAGATATACATTACAGAAACGAAATGGCCTGACTTTGACAGGCTGCAACTCATAGAGGCGATTTATAATTATCAGCAGCGGCAGAGACGGTTTGGGAAAACAGGAGAACAAGTGAAGTAATTCAACATCCGGAAGAGAAACGATAATATGACTCGAATTATCACCGGGGTGCTTGCCGGAATCGGCTGGCTTCTCCTGGTTTTTTACAGCAACCTGCACATTTTTCTGGCCGTGATCTGTATTGTTGCCGTGATCATGCTCCACGAATTCTACAGGATTTCGCTGAAAAATTATCAAGAGGGCCCAAAACTTCTCGGCGTCCTGCTGGGGATCATCCCTCTTATTGCTTCTCTTTCCGGAAGACCTGAGACGGTCAGCGCCGGCCTTTTTCTCTCCCTGCTCCTCTTGTTCTGCTTTACGATATGCAGGTATTCTGCACTTAAGGATCCCTTCAATTATATGACCAAACTTCTGTTCGGCATTATCTACATCGGATTCTGTGCCGCACACCTTGTCCTCTTGAGGGCCAGACCTGAAGGGACCGATCTGCTGCTGATTCTGACATCCTTAATAATTGCATCCGACTCGGTAGCTTATTATACCGGCAGACTCTTCGGCACTAAAAAACTCTGCCCGGCCGTAAGTCCGGGTAAGACAGTCCAGGGTTTTGTCGGAGGCATTCTGGGCGGCGCCATTACCGGCATTATCATGACCCGCCTTTTACTTCCGCAAAAAAACCTTCTCCCGGTTGCCGCGGTGTTTATAGTTATAGCAGCAATCGGAGTTGTCGGCGACCTGACCGAATCGATCATCAAGCGTTCCGGAGATACCAAGGATTCCGGCTCCATTCTCCCCGGGCATGGCGGGGTCCTAGACAGGCTTGACTCACTGCTCATTACGACCCCGGTCTTTTTTTACCTGACGTATTATGGTATTTTTTAATAAGGTCTAAAGTATTTCTTTCGTGGTGTTTCGGCCAAGTATTCAGCACCACCTGAATAGTTACGAAAAATATTATGACAAAAAATCTTTCTCTGCTCGGATCAACAGGCTCAATCGGGAAAAACGTCCTGAATGTCGTACGGCAATTCCCGGGCCGGTTCCGGATTGTCGGACTCTCTGCAGGCAGAAACATCAGCCTGCTGCGGGACCAGATTGAGGCCTTCAACCCAAAGCTGGTCTCAATCGCCGACGAGAGCGTGGCAGGTGACCTTCTCCAAAGCCTTCCCGCAGGCTGGAGCGACAGGGTCCTTGTGGGCCGAGAAGGCAATATACGTGTCGCCACCCTTCCCGAGACTGACACCGTCGTGTCCGCAATTGTCGGCGCCGCCGGTCTCATACCCACAGTTGCGGCAATCGAGGCGGGCAAGGATATCGCTCTGGCCAACAAGGAGACCCTTGTCATGGCCGGTGACCTGGTCATGCAGGCGGTTAAAAAGCACAAGGTCGCCCTGCTTCCTGTTGACAGCGAACATAACGCAATTTTTCAAGCGCTTGCCGCAGGCAGGCCAGAGGATGTTAAAAAAATCATCCTGACCGCATCAGGGGGCCCCTTTCGCACCTGTTCGGAAAGAGAACTCTGGGAAGTGACCCCGACGCAGGCCCTCAATCATCCGAACTGGGATATGGGAAAAAAGATATCTATCGACTCGGCAACATTGATGAACAAGGGCCTTGAAATTATCGAGGCGAAATGGCTCTTTGATATTGCAATCGAAGATATCGAGGTCCTGGTCCATCCGCAAAGTATCGTCCATTCCCTGGTTGAATTTATTGACGGATCCGTTGTTGCCCAGATGGGAATTCCGGACATGCGGATCCCGATCGCCTATGCCCTGTCCTACCCTGACCGGCTCAAGACAGGCCTTACCCCACTGAATCTCTCCCAGTGCCGAGACCTGGAGTTTCACCCCCCTGATTTCAAGAAATTTCCAGCATTGAAACTTGCCTATCAGGTCTGCAGCCGTGGCGGCACTCTGCCTGCCGCCTTTAACGCTGCAAACGAAGTGGCGGTTGATGCCTTTCTCGAAGAAAAAATCCGTTTCCCGGAAATAACTCTGGTGGTGGCGGAAACAGTCAACCGCATGCCCCCAAAAAATGTAAAAGACGTCGAGACTGTAATGAATGCGGACCTCTCCGCACGGATAGAGGCGCAATCAATTATCGAGGCGTTCATCCTGCAGGCAAAACAAAAACGTGGTGAACCCGCAACCAGCCCCGATCTTCCACCCTTAAGCGACTCATTTTCCAGTATCGAGAGAAAAAATACGCTATGAATTGTCGCAATCAAAAAAACGCGATTTCGACGCATGAACCATTTGCAACGCAATGCAATCATGAAAGACGATTGCACACGCTTAGATTTCTTACGAGGTTGTTATGAATTCCGTTATTTCGTTCGTCAGTGTGCTCGGCCTTCTGATCTTTGTTCATGAACTGGGGCACTTTCTGTTCGCCAAACTCTTCAATGTAAAGGTTTTAAAATTTTCTCTTGGATTCGGCCCCAAGGTAGCGAGCCGGCAATACGGTGATACCGAATACCTGTTAAGCGCCTTTCCTCTTGGCGGATATGTCAAAATGCTGGGGGAAAACCCTTCGGAAGAAATGACGCAAGAAGAAAGCTCTCGATCATTTGCCTTAAAGCCGGTGAGTCAGCGTTTCTGTATTGTGGCCGGCGGACCGATTTTCAACCTGCTCTTTGCCGTTCTTCTCTTTTTCCTTATTTTTGCCATAAACGGCCTCCCCCAACCGGTGCCTGGAACTAAAATCGGCAGCGTTTCACCCGAGTCGCCGGCAGAAGCGGCCGGCCTTATGGCCAATGACAGAATCATTGCTATTGACGGTATCATCACGGAAGAGTGGGAAGAGGTTTCAGAACTTATAAAAACCAGCAACGGCAACGAGGTAACCCTGACGGTCGAGAGAGACGAAGAGGTCCTGGAACTCACCGGCACACCAATCAAACAGGACATGAAAAGCATATTCGGTGAAGTGATCGGAGAAAGATTCCTTCTCGGCATCTCCAGGTCTGAAGATGTTGTCTTTGAGAACATTTCACTCGGCCGCGCCTTTGTGGAGGGAGTGTTGCAGACCTGGACCTTTATCTATTATACGATCATGGGGATTATCAAGATGATCCAGAAGGTAGTGCCGGCATCGGAACTCGGGGGCCCCATACTGATTGCCCAGATAGCCGGCCAACAGATGCAGGCCGGTTGGCTGAACCTGATGTATTTCATGGGGCTCATCAGTGTGAATCTCGGCATAATCAACCTCTTTCCGATCCCGATCTTAGACGGCGGCCATCTTGTCTTCTTTTCCGTCGAAGCCCTCAGGCGAAAACCGCTGAGCCGGCGGACCCAGGAGATGCTCCAGCAGATAGGCATTGTCATCCTTGCCAGCCTGATGATCTTTGTCTTTTATAATGATATTCAGCGGCTGTTAAATTAGGGTAAAACAGAGGCAGAAGGCAGAAGGCAGAAGGACGAAATTGGCATTTCCAACTTCGGAAAGCGAAGCCTCACCCATCACCCCTGACCCCTAACCCCTGATCCCTGACCCCCGACCCCTGAACAAAAACATGGCCCAGCACGGTAAAATCACAATCAATCCTCCGATTATCCTCGCCATTGAGACCTCCGGGATGTGCGGGAGTATCGCTCTTGTTTGTCCAGGCCAGTGTATGGCCGAGTATTCCTTGCAAACAAAGATGACCCACTCCAGAAGACTCCTTTCATGCATCGATCGACTGCTTGACGATGCGGCGCTTACCTGGGAAGACCTGGACTGTCTGGCCGTAAGCCTTGGGCCGGGAAGCTTTACCGGGCTTCGGATCGGTCTTTCCACGATCAAGGGTCTTGCCATGGCGTCCACCCTCCCTTTGATTGGTATATCAACCCTTGACGGACTTGCAAGCCAGCTTTCCTCTCATCCCATGCTGATTGCCCCGGTCATTGACGCCCGGAAAAAAGAGATCTACACCGCCCTCTATCGCGGCTCTCTCAACGGCACATTACAGCGGATCAGTGATGAAATGGCGATTTCACCACAAGACTTTGCATCCAGAATCAATGAATCCGTCCTCCTTATCGGTGACGGCACATCAATCTATGGTGATTTCTTCAAAGAAAATCTGGGAGCGCTTGCGATTATCCTTCCAAACGAGGTATATTATCCACGAGCTTCAACAATCGGTATGCTTGCCGTACCATTGTGGGAGAAAAAACAATTTCTTGATCCAGCTTCCGCAGTCCCGGTCTACATAAGACCGTCAGAGGCGGAGATTCATTTTAAGTAACTATTCAGCAGCACCCCATCTGCACACGATCAGGCTGGTTCACATAGGACAACTATAGTTCTCCAGCCTGCTGGAGTTTATGCCCGGATGGGTACACATCTGGGGCACTGCTGAACAGTTACCATTTTAAGAATAAAAAACGGAGAGTTACGTTTTAAGTCTTAAAGATTCAGAGATTCAACGTTCAGAGTTTTTTACTTCAGCCTTCAGCCTGGTTACCTATAAAAAAACTGGAGAATCATTATGTTCCAGGACTATGCTCTTGCCAATCTTACAGCAATCGATGAGACATCGAATTTTTATGTATTGAGGGGGGTCGATCTGCATAATGTAAAGGGGCTGCTGTCTCTATGCGCTATCCGCGAACTGACCAAAGGCGAAGTCTTGATCAGGCCGGGTGAGATAAGCAGCCGAATGTACCTCCTCCTGGAGGGCAAACTCCGGGTCTTCCTGGACAACGACGAACAGGAACCGATAGCCATACTGAAACCGGGCGAGAGTGTCGGTGAACTTTCGCTGATCGACAAGAAACCCAGATCAAGTCTTGTGGTTGCTGATGAGGCGAGCAAACTTCTGGAAGTCGACTCGCAGATGTTCTGGTCCCTGGTCCAGTCCTCCCACGAATTCGCCATCAACCTGTTCTCTATCCTGGCGGAACGGCTCCGCGGCAACAACGCAGCAATTGTAGAGATCAACCGCCTGCAGCAGGAATACAAGCGGTATGCCACCATTGACGGCCTGACCGGGCTCTATAACCGCAGATGGCTCGATGAAATCCTGGAACGACAGATCGAGCGCAGTAAAAGAGACAAAATCCCTCTCACCCTCATCATGCTGGATGTCGATTTTTTCAAGAAATTCAACGACACCTACGGTCATCAGGCAGGCGATATCGTACTTCTGGAGCTTGGAAAAGGGCTCAAAAACTTCTTCCGTCCCACCGATCTGATTGCGCGTTACGGCGGCGAGGAGTTTACCGCCATCCTGCCAAACACCTCGGAGGAAGAGGCCCAGGCAGCGGCAGAACGCGTCCGGAAGGCGGTCAGCCAAATGAAAATCGAGGCAATGGACGGCACAAAACTTCCTCAGATCACGATCTCACTCGGGATTGCCAGGATGAAGGACTCCGACAGCATGGAGTCTCTGCTTGATGCGGCGGACAAGGCCCTGTACCGCGCCAAGAAGGCAGGGCGGAACTGTAGTTCTTTTTAGGCGCTCTGCCTGATTATTTCTCTGCTGTCAACCTTTCCACTGCTCTTTCGCGCATCCGGTATTTTTGCACCTTGCCGGTAACGGTCAACGGAAACTCGTCTACGAACCAGATATGGCGAGGCACTTTGAAGTGGGCAATTTGATCCCTGCAGAACTCCCGGATTTCCTCTTCCGTGAGATTCTCGCCCGCATGCGGTTTAATCCAGGCCATGATCTCTTCTCCGTAAAAATCGTCCGGTATTCCGACAACAGCAACAGCCGCAACTTTCGGATGAGTGAAGAGAAAGTCCTCGATTTCCCTGGGATAGATATTTTCACCGCCGCGAATGATCATCTCCTTGAGGCGGCCTGTAATCCGCACATAGCCCTCTGGATCCATAGCGCCAAGGTCACCCGAGTGAAGCCACCCTCCCCGGTCAATGGCCGAGGCAGTGGCCTCCGTATCGCCGTAATACTCTTTCATCACGTGATACCCGCGGAAACATATTTCCCCAACTGTATCAAACGGTACTGTTTCGCCGGTCGCAGGGTCCACCACCTTGACCTCCTGATGGGGCAGATTGCGGCCAACCGTTTCAATACGGAGTGCAACCGGATCATCCCGCCTGGTCAGGTGCGTCAACGGTGATGCCTCTGTCTGGCCATAGCCGATGAGGATCTCCCGGCAATGCATATCCTCGATCACTTTTTTCATCAGGGCCGGCGGACAGGGCGCGCCTGCCATGATACCGGTCCGGAGCGAAGTCAGATCAAAACCGGCAAACTGCGGCGTCTCCAGTTCAGCTATAAACATGGTGGGCACACCATGGATTGCGGTGCATCGCTCCACCTCAATGGCCTGCAGGATCTCAAGTGCGTTAAAATGTTCACAGGGGAGCACAATACACGCCCCTACGGACAGACAGAGAAGATTGGCAAGCACCATGCCGAAACAGTGATACAAAGGCACGGATACGCATAACCGGTCCTGTTCGGTAAAATGCATGATGTGCGCGGTTGCATAGGCATTGTTCAGAATATTATGGTGGGTCAGCACGACCGCTTTGGGAAAGCCGGTGGTGCCTGAGGTGTATTGGATATTGATCGGCTCATGAGCAGAAAGAGTGGCGGAAACGGTATCGAGTTCGGCCTCTGAAACAGTGTCGGCGGCAGCCAGAACCGTTTGCCAGGCTGTGATCCCCGGCCAGGAAGGGTCGGTTTTTCCGGGATTGCCCGGATCGTAGAGGACCACCCGGCGCAAAAAAGGAAACTCCTTACTTACGATGACATCGCCGGTATCGACTTTCAGTTCAGGCAGAAGCTCCGCCAGCATCCCGACATAATCGCTGCCGCGAAAGGCAGGGATCGTCACCACACCCTGGACCTCCGAGCGTTTCAGGGCATAGGCCAGTTCCTGAAGACGGTAGGCAGGATTAATGTTCACCAGAAGAGCTCCGATCCTGGCCGTTGCCAGCTGCGTCAGGAGCCATTCCAGGTTATTGGTGGACCAGATGCCTATCCGGTCGCCCTTGCCGAACCCCAGAGCCATGAGCCCTCTTGCCAGGGTGTCAACCTGCTCGGACAAACCCGCATAGGTAAGCCGTTTTTCCTGAGGCAGGCAGACAGCGGCCTCATGGTGCGGAAAGCGTTTGACCACCTCGGCAAAATGCTCGGGGATCGTTGTGCGCAAAAGGGGCTGGTCCCCTGCACTCTTAAAATAACTTTTTCCCGTCTCAACCATGGCTGTCTACCCATCCTCTTTTTCTTCCACACCCATCCAGTATCTGTCCACCCGGGCCTGAATTTCCTTCAGCAGTTTTTTGTTCCCACGCGGTTTGAACAGGTGCCGGAAACGCCCCTGGCGTTCAAGATATTCTTCAACCCGAAGTCGGGGATGAGGAATTTTGGTATGGACCACCCTTCCGTCATGATACTCCTTGAGCGGCCAGATACCGGTCTTTACCGCCAACCGGCCGATGGCAACGGTCTCTTTCGGGTCATAATCCCAGCCGGTCGGGCATGGCGAAAGCGCGATAATCATCCGGGGGCCCTTCAAGCTTTTTGCCTTTTCAATCTTGCGGGCAAGATCCAGAGGATCGCTGCCCACCACCGTGGCCACATAGGGCGGTTTATGTGCGGCCCAGATGGCAAACAGGTCTTTCTTATACCCGGGATACCCCCTGGGGCCTTTGCTGGTTGCGGTACGGGCTGCATGAGGAGTTGCCGCCGAGTACTGCTGGCCCGTATTGCCGTATCCTTCATTATCGTAACAGAGATAGAGAAAATCAAGATGACGGTCAATGGCCCCGGAAGTGGCTGAGAGCCCCATTCCATTGGCGGAGCCGTCACCGGTCAGCACCACTACCTCCAGGTCATCAGCAGCTTCGATTCGACCGCGATGTCTAAGCATATCAAGGGCATCCCGCACACCCTGGGCCCCGGCAGGCGCGGACGCCATGGCCGTATAGAGCCAGGACCCCTGAAACGGCGTAAACGGGTAAATGGTCAACAGGGTCATACAGCCGGCAGCATTGACAAAAACGGTATTGTCGCCAAGAATATCATATATCTCGTGGATGGCTTCCAGCCCTCCGCACCCCGCGCACATTGGGGTGCCCGTGCCTAAATGATGCGCGGACGGCAGGTCTTTCATTCGCTGAAACGATGTCTTGCTCATGTCCTCATCCTCATTTGTGTATGGCTTGGGCTACAGCCTGCAGTTTACGGACCTCCCGCAGCTCTTCGTCGGTATAGAGAAGCCGTGGTTCAGGCGCCTTCCCCGCTGCAACCGCCTGCCGGGTCCGCTCTGCGATTTCGTAAAATTCGGCCGCGCTGATCTCACGACCGCCCAGCCCGCCGATAAAACTCACCAGAATGGGAGGAGCGCCGGGCACGCCGTACAGAGTTCTCGCCAATTCCATGGCCAGTATACCGCCGCTGCCCATGGAAAGATTCTGGTCAATAACGGCCAGACCTTTTTTGCCGGTCAGATGCAGGCGGACCAATGCAGCAGGAAAGGGACGGAAAAGAAGGGGGCGCAGCAAACCAATGGACCATCCTTCCTCGCGCAGCCGGTCAACAGCATCTTTTGCCTTGGTAGCAAAGGAACCCATCATGATAAAGACAAGTTCGGCGTCTTCGGTACGGTATGATTCAACAGCCCTGTAGTCCCGCTTGAAAAGGGTTGCAAACTCGTCTGCAATTTCTTCAAAGACCGCCAGGCTGTTTAAAGCGGCAAGATGCATCTGGTATCGAAAGTAGGAATAGGCGG
>DAOVSZ010000222.1 GCA_030627725.1 Desulfobulbaceae bacterium | reverse complement strand
CCGTCACAGATCGTCCCTATCCTGGTCGGCGACAGCAGGACAGCGCTTGAAATTGCCGCCGAACTGCAGGAGAATACTATTTTTGCCACTGCTGTCCGGCCTCCGACAGTCCCAAAAAATACGGCCCGCCTCCGCTTCTCCATCACTCGTCATCTCTCAGAAGAAACCGTAAAAAAGGCAGCCGAGGTTCTTCTTGATATACTGAGCCGACGATCTGTTTCCGTGCCGCCGAAGTAAGTGTTTTTTCAAAATCCGCCTCCCTTTCTCCGGAAATAACTCTGTGCTCACCGTGCACTCTGTGGTAAAATTCCTCTATTGTCAGGAGATAATATGACAGCACACTATTCCGGACCATTACAGACCAGACGACAGACCCTGCGCCGGCACATTCTTGCCCTCAGGAACCGCCTGGAACCTGCTGAAATCGTTGCCAGAAGCAATTCCCTCACCCGGAACCTCTGGCAATTGAAGGTCTTCTCTGTTGCGAAGCTCCCTTTCGTTTATGTCGATTTCCGCAGCGAAGTTCGGACGATTCCCATAATACAAGCGTGCCTTGACAAAGGGAAACGGGTAACGGTTCCTCTGACCATTGAAGATCCTCCCGGACTGCGCGCATACGTTGTGTCCGACATAGGGCAAGACCTGACCCCAGGATTCCGTTCGATTCTTGAACCGGATCCGGAACGAACTGAGGCCGTTGATCCGTCGGAAATAGATGCGGTTGTCATGCCTGGCAGTGTTTTTGACCTCAAAGGAAACAGGCTTGGCTATGGAGGAGGATATTATGACCGCTTTTTAGAAAAAGACGCGCCCCAGGCCGTACGGATCGCAATTGCCTTTGACCTGCAGGTGGTAGAGGAAGTTCCGGCCCTGCCGCATGACCAGCAGCTTGACTTCATCGTCACTGAATCCAGGGTGATTCGGATTACTGATAGGGGTTAGGGATTAGGGGTCAGGGGTCAGGAGTTAGAATGGAGTGTTTTTCGCAAGTTTCTCCTGGATTCTGTCTTCCCACTGATTAAAACGGGTACATTACGCCGGAAAGTTGAGTTAAAATTTTTCTCAAAGGGGAGAATAACTTTATTATGCGAAAAACAGCGATTTTCAAAGACGATCTTTTTTTAAAACATGACCCGGGATACGGACATGTGGAATCTCCCAGCCGACTGGAAGTTATCTATGAACAACTCAACAAGCCCGAGCTCAACAAAAAATTTCTCTTTCCATCGTTTTCTCCGGCAACCAGGGAAATCCTTGAACTCAACCACTCTGAAGCGCTCATCGAACGGGTGTCCTGGACCAGAGGGAAACCCTCTGCAAGCCTTGACCCTGACACCCGGACCTCGCCGGATTCCTTTGATGCAGCCTGCCTGGCTGCCGGCGCTGTTGTTGACGGCACAAAAATGCTTTTTGACGGCGAGATTGACAACTGTTTTGCGCTGGTGCGGCCTCCCGGCCATCACGCAGAGGCAGACCGGGCCATGGGTTTCTGTCTTTTCAACAACGTTGCCGTGGCAGCCCATTATGCCATCCAACGGCTCAACAAAGAACGAATCCTGATCGTGGACTGGGACCTTCATCACGGCAACGGGACACAGCACTCTTTTTATGGCTCCGATCAGGTCCTCTATTTCTCGACCCATCAGTATCCTCACTACCCTGGAACCGGCGCGGCATACGAGGTAGGGACCGGCCATGGAGAAGGGTATACAATCAACATTCCTCTCCCCGGGGGGCAGGATGATGCTTTTTTTGCCGCCATCTTCAACAGCATTCTCGCCCCGATCGTCAAAGAGTATCAACCGGAATGCATCATGGTTTCCGCCGGTTTCGACATCTATAAGGAAGATCCGCTGGGAGGCATGAACGTCACGGCTGACGGCTTTGCCTATATGACAAGAAAACTCCGGGCCCTGGCAGACGAGGTGTGCGACGGCCGCCTGCTGGTGACCCTTGAAGGCGGTTACAACCTTACCGGCTTAAGAGACGGCGCCCTTGCCGTTCTTTTCGAGTTGGCCGAAGGAAACGGCATGGATGCGGCTACAGCCAAACACCTGAAAAACGCAACCCTCCCATCTAATGTTCTGGAAGAAACTCAAAACATTGCAAAAAAATACTGGAAAATGTAAAATGTAGTATTATTAATCTTACGTAACATTCAATTTCATATCCCAGACACCTGTTATTAACATATGGCTTCCTCAAAAATATTGATTGCAGATGACGACCTTCTCGTAAGAGAAGCGGTTGTCAAAATCCTCGAAATGTTCGGCCATGAAGTCATCGCCGTTGACTGCGGACAGGCCGCCTTGGACGTTCTCGACCCATTTTTCGATGTCATCATTCTTGACATCAACATGCCGGGTATGGACGGTTTTGAAACAATCGCGGCCATTAATGAGCGACAGCTGGATATCCCTGTGCTCTTTTTCACCGGCGCCGGCAGCATGGAATACGCGGTCAAGGCCATTAACCTCGGCGCCTACGATTTTCTTTCAAAACCAATTGAAGATCTTGACATCTTTGACGTCAAAATCCGGCGCGCGATCGAAAAGAGGATGTACGTCCTCAAAGGCAAGGCGTACAAGAAGAACCTTGAGGTAGAAATTCAGGCCAAGACAAAAGAGCTCGCTGAAAAAAATATCCTCCTTAAAAAGTACAGTCATGACCTGGAAACCTCGACTGTTAATACCATCCTCACCCTGCAGACCGCGCTTGAGGAGAAGGACCCTTACACAGCCGGCCATACCATGCGGGTGACAGCCTACGCCTTGAAAACAGCAAAAAGGCTGCACCTGCCTCGGGAAGAGCTGGTTATACTGGAACGGGCCAGTCAGCTGCATGACGTCGGCAAACTCGTGATCGATGTCAGCTGCATCCAGAAGCCTGGGCCTTTGAGCGACGAGGAATGGGTCCTGGTAAAAAAACATCCTGAAATCGGTCAAAACATCATAAAGCCGCTCTCCTTCCTTGAACGCGAAGGTACTGTTATCCGCCATCACCATGAACGGATTGACGGCAACGGCTATCCGGATGGCCTGCTTGGGGACCAGCTGGACATTCTGGAAAAAATACTTACCGTGGCAGACAGCTATGATGCCATGACCAGCAAAAGAAGTTATAAGATAAATAAAAACAAGGATGACGCCATTGAAGAGATGCGCCGATGCGCCGGCACACAATTCGACCAGGAAGTGGTTAAGGCCTTTATTGACATCTTAAAGGACTAAAAGAAAAATGAAAATTTCAGCCGATGAAGTATCTCATGTCGCCAAACTTGCCCGCTTGAATCTGTCTGCCGAAGAGGTGGACACCATGGCCGGTCAACTGGACAAAATTTTATCGTATGTGGCCAAACTTGATGAATTGGACACCCAAGGCATCGAGCCGACGACCCATGCCCTGTCCCTTCACAATGCATTCAGAGAAGACCAGGTCAGTGAGTCTTTGCCGCAGGAAACCGCGCTTGCCAATGCGCCGCAACAGAATGGAGAAGCTTTTATCGTCCCCCGTGTGATCTGAGGTCTCTTCCCAAAAAGCTTTCCACATCTCTCGCATTTCAACCATAACGGGCCTCTTTGTGAGGTCCGTTCTTATATTGAGGAAATTGATGAACGTAGATGCCTTAACCATTCATGAATTACAGAATCTTCTCTCGAAAGGGGAGGTTTCCTCTGTCGAAACGACCGAGGCCGTTTATAAACGTATTGAGCAATGCGAGGAAAAGGTCGGATCCTATATCACCCTCTGCCGGGAGCAGGCCCTTGAACAGGCCAAGGCCGCTGACAAGAGGATTCAGGATGGAAATGACGGCGCTCTGTGCGGGGTTCCGGTCTCCATCAAGGATGTCATGTGCACCAAAGGTATCAGGACGACTGCCGGCTCCCGGATTCTCGAACCATTTGTGCCCCCCTATGACGCAACTGTTGTAGAAAAACTGAAAACCGCCGGGGCGGTGATTATCGGCAAGGCCGGCATGGATGAATTCGCCATGGGATCATCAAATGAAAACTGCGCCTACGGAATTCCCAGAAACCCGTGGAATACCGATCATATCTGCGGCGGTTCCAGCGGTGGCTCCGCTGCCGGCGTTGCGGCGGACGAGTGCATTGCCTCTCTTGGCTCCGACACCGGCGGCTCCATTCGCCAGCCCGCCTCTTTCTGCGGCGTGGTCGGGCTTAAGCCGACATATGGCAGGGTGTCCCGTTTCGGACTGATTGCCTATGCCTCCTCCTTAGACCAGATCGGCCCGCTGACCAAGGATGTCCATGATTGCGCCCTCATGATGAATGTCATTGCCGGCTATGACCGGAAGGATTCAACCTCGGTCAACCGCGAGACGCCCGACTACCTGAACGCGCTCAGCAAGGGACTGAAGGGAATGACGGTAGGCATTCCTGAAGAATATTTCGGCGAAGGCCTTGATCCGGAAGTAGACAAGGCAGTGAAAAACGGAATCGCCGCCCTGCGGGAGGCGGGAGCCCTGACAGTCCCTGTTTCTCTGCCCCATACGGATTACGGGGTGGCAGCCTACTACATTATCGCACCTGCCGAAGCAAGCTCTAACCTGGCCCGTTTTGACGGCGTCCGGTATGGGTTGAGAGACATGGATGCCGCATCCCTGGTGGAAATGTACAGCCAGAGTCGATCTCAAGGGTTCGGCCCTGAAGTCAAGCGCAGGATCATCATCGGGACCTATGCCCTTTCCTCTGGATATTATGATGCCTATTATAAAAAGGCCTCTCAGGTCCGGACCCTGATTGTCGATGACTTTAAGAAGGCGTTTGAACACTGCGATATCCTCGCCTCGCCGGTAACGCCGACAACTGCCTGGCGCATCGGCGAAAAGGCGGATGACCCCTTAAGCATGTACCTCTCGGATGTCCTGACGATCCCGACCAACCTGGCAGGCCTTCCAGGCATCTCGGTGCCCTGCGGGTTCAGCAGCGCAGGGCTGCCCATTGGTCTGCAGATGCAGGCCGCCCACTTTAACGAAGAAAAATTGTTGCAGGCCGCATGGAACCTGGAGCAGGAACTGAATATAAAATCAGTTAAAAATGACAACCTCGCAGATAGCGAATGGAATGAGACTTCGAAAAGTCGTAAGCGAAGAATTCGTCTTCAATAATTTCAATAAGAGAGCGACGGTTAACGCGTCCGTCTCGTGCTTTTTACGAGACCGACAAAAATGAAAAGTTAAAAGTGTAAAGTGTATTATGAAACTCTCAGTCCCAAAAAACATAGAAACCCTCATCCCCTACCCTCCCGGCAAACCATTGGAAGAGCTGGAACGGGAGTACGGCATTACAAACTCAATTAAGCTTG
>DAOVSZ010000083.1 GCA_030627725.1 Desulfobulbaceae bacterium | reverse complement strand
TGTATTTTAAAAATCGATTTTGTCATATATGACATTATACTCAATTTTCACACAAAAAGGCAATCTGAAAATGTACACCCATGTGAATGAGGACAGAATTTTTCTCTTTTGGAAACCTTTCTCACCCTTTAGCTGGAGAGGCTTTTCGAAAGAGAAAAATTCTGATCTTGTTAAGTCGCCCTGAGTCATTTTGTCAATAATTCAGCCAACTGAGGAATCAAAAATACGCTTAATCCGGATGAGCATATACCAAGATGTGTTGCGATCAATTTTGTAAGCACGCCTCTTGACGTTATGCTGCTGAATAGTTACCAGGAAAGAAGGTTATGAACTTGGGGAGGTTGAAGACGGGAGCCGCTTCGAGACAAACGATATAACTGATTACAGGGCAGGCAAAATGAGAGGTCAGGGCAATCAACAAGCATGTCATAATGCTGATTACCCTGAAGGGTTGATGGGTTGAATTCTAACGATGCGTAACTGTCATGCCTTCCAGACGATTTCATACCGTTCGGAGTGAACGCTCTTGGCGGAAACAATTGACAGCTTCTTTTTGATCTCCTCTTCAAGATTCGCAATCGTTGTCGCCTCTTCGTTCAGCATCATGGCGGCAACCTGAGGGTTGACCTTGACCGTCACCAGTTCACCGCCGGCATTTTCGGCATTTCGGGCGATCTTCCGAAAGATCTCATAGCAGATAGTCCGCCTCGATTTCACAACACCTTCGCCGTGGCAATAGGGGCACGCCTCATACATCATCCTGGTCAGGTCTTCACGGTTCCTTTTCCTGGTCATCTGGATCAGGCCGAACTCAGACAACTTCAGAATATTTATTCTGCTCTTGTCTATATGGGTCGCTTCTTTTATCGTACGAAAAACCTCTTCCCGGTGGCCTTCATCCTCCATGTCGATAAAATCAATTATGATGATGCCGCCGATATTTCTCAACCTGAGTTGATAGGCGATCTCTTTTACCGCCTCCATATTGGTTTTGAAAATGGTTTCCTCAAGGTCCGTCTTGCCGACATACCGACCGGTATTGACATCGATCACCGTGAGGGCCTCGGTCGGCTCGATAACGATGTAGCCGCCGCACCTGAGCCATATCTTCTTGCCCATGGTGCGGGCAACATCCATCTCTATGCCGTAGGCATCAAATATCGGCTGCTCTCCCTCATAATGATGCACCTTGTTTTTTAAGCGGGGGGCAAAGGTCTCGACAAAATTCTGCACCCGCACATAGGTGCTCATATTGTCCACAACCACCCGATCGACATCAGGAGAGAAGACATCGCGGACAACCCTCAAAATGATGTCCAGGTCAGCGTAGACAAGACTCGGCACCGAGGCCTTTTCAGCCAGGTCCTGGATTTCACTCCAGACATGCAGCAGAAACTCCATGTCCCCTTCCAGGTCCTCTCTGGTGGCAATCTCACCGACGGTCCTGACAATAAAACCCATATCAGCCGGCCGCAGGTCCTCAATAATATTGTACAACCGCTCCCGGACCTCCTCGTCCTCGATCTTCCGTGAAATCCCTATATGGTCGGTCATTGGCATGAAGACGAGATTCCGGCAGGGAATTGTTATCTGCGAAGTCAGCCTGGCCCCCTTGGTGCCCATAGGCTCCTTGCAGACCTGGACAAGCACATCCTGGCCTTCCCAAAGAAGATCTTCTATATTCATTCCGGAACCCCGGCGACGCTGATACTCCTGGTCTCCATTCCCGCAGCAGCCGTTTTCTTCATCGCAAAGCAGCTTCTTTTCAATATCCGCTTTATCGATATGAACGTCGTCAACATACAGAAACCCCGTGCGATCAAGTCCGATATCAACAAAGGCAGCCTGCATTCCCGGCAACACCCGCCTTACCCGGCCACGGTAAATATTGCTGATCAGCCCCTTTTCGGTCGGCCGTTCATTGTAGAATTCAACAAGATTTCCATGTTCCACCAGGGCAATTCGAATCTCATAGGAAGTTGCATTGATTATCAGATCGGTAGCCATAAGAATGTCTCCGGTTATTTATTGTCGGAATCCAGGAGTCTGAATTCTATTTAACAAGGCGACAGATCAACACCTTCTTACTTCTGCCTTCTGCCTTTACTTTTCCGCCTTTTCCTCTCTTACCCACACCTTCAAGACCCGTACGGTACGCGCCTCTTCATCGGTAAGACCGGCTATTGCAGATACAACCTCAATCGGCTTGAGCCCAGCCATACCGGTCTCGCTGAATAAAACTATTTCAATCTTACCATCTGCGGCAAGAGAGAGTTCTTTGACCAGGGGACGTGCGTCCACCTCCCGCAGCTTTCCTTTTCGCAGGACCGATACGGGGAAATTGTCCATCTTCATAAATCCGGCACAATCATTTTCAGCTGCAGGGCGCGACAGTTCAATACGATAGCATGTTTCAACACTTCCGGTCTGTTTCCCGGCATCAGCCTGAACATCCGTTACCTTGAATCCTTCGGGCAGCTGGTCATTCAGCTCCCTCAATAAAGAGGGGAAATCCTTCACCGGTTCATACAGGTCAACGTTCACATATTCAGCCAGACTCTCTGTTCCCAGCGGGAGAGCCGGGCTGAACGAAACCTTGGGAGATGGATTGAAACCTTGTGAGAAGTGAAGCGGCAGCTGCAAACGCCGGAACATCCGATAAAAGACCTGGATCAACTCCAGGTGCCCCAGAAACCGGGCGCTTTCAAGACGCGAATAGGTCAATTTATAGACAAAATGCGGTTTTCCTAAATCAGGACGGCCACCGTCCGAGGCATCTTTTTTCCTCTTCGCTCCGGGCTCCCATGCCGTATCTTCAAAGGTCAGCGGCATGACGGTCTCAAAATCGCACACGCCGCACTCTTGACAGCCGTGCACCCGGCAGTCCGGCGTGTATTCCTCGTTGGCCGCCTTGATGAGTTCCGTCTGATAAAAATCCTCGTTCACACCTGTATCCAGATGCTGCCATGGAAGAGGAGCGCCCAACTCACGTCGTCTCAGGTATCTGGAAAGATCGATGCCGCATTCCTCTGCCGCCCGCTGCCAGATGCCGAGGTCATAATGGTCAGACCAGGCATCAAGCCTGGCCCCAAGACGCCAGGCAACCTCAACCAACTCTGAAAGCCGTCGGTCCCCTCGAGAAAAAACCCCTTCCAGAAAACTCTGCCGGGGGTCCTGCCACTTCAGACCAAACCTCTTCCCCCGCAGCCGGTCCCTCAGAAAACCGATATGCTCAAATCCTTCATCAATGGAAAGTTGCGGTTCCCACTGAAACGGGGTATGCGGTTTTGGCACAAAGGTGGCCGCGCTCACATTGATTTTCTGCCCTCCACGCCCTGCAATTTTCAAAATTTTATGTGCAAGATACGGAATCGCTTCGATATCTTCTTTCGTTTCAGTGGGCAGCCCGAACATGAAGTAAAGCTTGATCAGCTTCCACCCGAGGCCAAAGGCATCGATACATGTTTTCACGAGGTCGTCTTCGGTAATCCCCTTGTTAATCACCCGGCGCAACCTGTCGGTCCCGGCCTCGGGCGCCAGCGTAAAACCGGTCTTTCTGACCCGTTTGATTTGGTCCATGATCTCCCGGCTCAATGTCCCCACACGCATGGAAGGCATGGAAACAGAGACCCGCCGGTCAGCAAAGGTGTCCATCATCTCGGTCAAAAGCCCTGGCAGACATGAGTAATCACCGGTGCTTAACGAGAGCATGGCAAGTTCATCAAAACCTGACTGAGAAATTCCCTGCCGGGCAAAATTCATCACCCTTTCCGGAGAACGCTCCCGGACCGGCCGATAAATCACACCTGCCTGACAGAAGCGGCATCCGCGTGTACATCCTCTGGCAACTTCCACGCCCAGCCGATCATGGACTATCCGCTTCAAAGGCGCCAGCGGGGGCAAAGGGTCATCAACCGAGTCAAGGTCGGAAAGAATCCGCCGCACCACTTTCCGGTAGCCGTCCTTTCTCGGAATCATACCCTGAAACTCTCCATCGACCCCATACGAGGGCTCGAAAAAAATCGGAACATAGACCCCTTGAATTTCACTGAGACGAGCAAGCAGACCGGCCCGATCGAGGCCCGCCTCTTTCGACTCGCATACGCAGTCGGCAATCTCAAGAATCGCCTCCTCTCCGTCTCCCAGGAGAATGGCGTCAAAAAAATCAGCCACCGGTTCCGGATGAAAGGCACAAGGCCCTCCCGCGATAACCAGAGGTGCGTCGGAATCGCGCTCAGCCGCACGAAAAGGGATGCCTGCACAATCGAGAATTGTCAGAATATTGGTGTAACAGAGTTCATAAGGCAGGGTAATACCAAGCAGATCAAAATCGGCAAGCGGACGCCGTGATTCGAGTGAAAAAAGCCTCTCGCCCTTTTCACGCAACAGACGTTCAAAATCAAGGTCCGGGGCATAGACCCTTTCGGCAAGGTACTCTTTCCGCCTGTTAACGGTATGATAGAGGACCTGCAAGCCCTGATGAGACATGCCGATCTCGTAGAGGTCGGGAAAGGCGAACACCATCCGAAGCCTTGCCGCGTCCCAATCCTTCCTGATTATGTTATATTCATTACCGCTGTAGCGACTCGGTCTGTTCACGAGCGGCAAGAGAGCTTCCAGGTTCACTGCACGAGCACCTTTTTAAATCCTGTTGGCGGATCTATGACAAAATCCCCTCGGGGCAGATCGGCATCCAAAACAAAATCGCTTAAATAAATCTCCAGGGTCCCGTTATTTTCCAGGGACGAGACTATGACCTTGCCGGGAAACCCGCAGGTGTTGTCTGTAAAATCATCATAGCGAACATCAATCACAATTCTGCCGCGCCTGTCCAGCGCTATATGTCTTTTAACAACATTCGCTTCCTTGTCGTAGAGAATCCTGCTCTCTATTGATTCGGGGCCGCAACAGAGTTCAACCCAATAGTTCCCATTCGAATCACGGCTCACGCCAAGAATACTGAACCGGTCCGGCGGCGGCATGCCGGCCAGCCAGTAAAAGGCCAGACCGGGATCAAGCCCTTTCGGAGCATACCTGGAAAATGCCTTGGCATGTACGCTTCCGTCATACACCTTGGCATCCGGAACAGAGAGATAACGAAACCTCTCCCCGTCAGTGACCAGGACAATAAATGGCTGCCCCAGAGGGTTTATTGCCACAAACTTCAATAACGCCGGAGACTTGACCTGAAGGTATCCGGACAAGGTTGCGTCCTGAAGAAAGGAAGAGTATGAAACGGTCACCTCAGCATCCAGATTCAGACACTGTTTGGAAAGGGCAATTTTCTGAAGAAAAGCGGTCTCTACCTCATCTCTCTCCAGCGCCGACACGGCATGCGACGGCGGCAACCCGGCACACCCGGCAAGGACCCATTGGCAACATGCAAAAAACAATGCGGGAACGACAAGGCCCCGACGAGACAGTATCAGCCGAGACAGTATCAACCGAGACAGTATCAGCTGAAGCAGCCTCATGCCGTCGCCTCCCTGCAAACGCGTCATTTGTGCATCGCCCTTATTTTTTTCCTGACTCCCTCCCTATCTTCCTCGTCCTCATAAAGGTCCAGTGACATTTCATAGGCGTCACGCGCCCTTTCTACCTGCTGCAGCCCTAGATACGCATCACCTAAATGTTCAAGTATCGTAGGATCGTCCGGTTCAAGTTCAACTGCAATCTCAAGTTCGAACACGGCGCGCTTAAAATCTCCCATCTTGTAATACACCCATCCGAGGCTGTCTCTGACAAAACCATCCTCAGGAAGGAGGGCCACTGCCTGTTCAACGTGCTCCAGGGCCTGCTCCAGGTTGATACCGGCATCAGCCCAGGTATATCCGACATAGTTGAGCGCATACGGATAGTTCGGTTTGATCCGCAGAACCTCCTTTATGGTCTTCATGGCAGCATCCATGTCCCCTGTGCGTTCCAGGAACATCCCATACCTGAAGAGCACCTTGTGGTCATTCGGATATGTAAGAAGGCACTCTTTATAAATCTTTTTCGCCTCAGGAACTCTGTCCCTCTCCCTGTAAAAAGACGCCAGCGCCATATAAAATTCGGCCTTCCGTGACTCCGTAAGCGCTATTGCATCCAGGAGGACCTTTTCAACAGCCTCATACTCCTCTTCATCAACAAAAAGCCTGGCCAGCATGAGCACCGCCTCTTCATATCCCTTACTGGAGGGTTCAACCTTGGAGAGTTCTTCCCTGGCGCGCTCATTGTCCTCTTTTTCGTGATACGCGAGCGCCTTTAAAATCCTGGCCGAGGTCAGATCAGGGCTTTCCGCGAGGACACGATCCAAGTGTTCAATCGCTTCATCGAAGCGATCATTCTCAAACAATATCCGCCCGATGGTATAGTCCACCTCCTGCGTTTCCAGGGCATAATTCCTCAACTCTTCCAACTCCGCCAATGCAGCGGCAACATTATCCATCCTGAGATAGATGCCTGCAAGGCGCGCCCTGGCCTTTTCATTCGTCTCATCTCTTTCCAGGATGTCCCTGTACAACCCGACGGCATCTTCATACTGTTCCAACTCATCGTAAAGGTCGGCCGCCTCAAACGCCATCATCAATGACCAGTTCAAAGACAGCGCCTTTTTGTATGCCTTCAACGCCTTTCTGTTGAAACGGAGTTCCTGATAGAGCCTGGCCAGATAGTGGTAACCGATATAGGATTCCTTATCAAGAGCCACAAGTCTCTCAAGGACCTCCTGGGCCTTTCCATACCGCCTTTCCCGGGCATAAAGCGAGCCCAGCCGCAGTATGATACTGATATTGTCCGGATCCGACTCCAGGATGGAGTTATACGTGCTGACAGCCTGATCTATCTGCCCCATTGAAATATGAAGATTGGCAAGCATAATGCGGTTGTTGATATCCTTCGGGTCCTGATGAATAATCTTGTTCATCAAGGAAACGGCGTGCTGTTTCTTGCCCATTCTGACCAGCAAGACGGTAAGATCGAGCATGACATAGGTTGCTCCCGCATCACAGACGAGCGCCTTTTCGTAGGCCTCTACAGCCTCATCGTACCGTTCAGGGCCGCTGAGTTCCGCCGATTTTCCCCACAGATAATAAAAATAAGAGCAGTTCGTATCAGCCTCCCGCTCCTCTTCCCGGACCGGTTCGGGCGATGTATGAGACAACCTGGATGAGGTCGGATATCCGCCTGTGCAGGAAACACAGAGCCAGATAAAACAAATCGCCGACCAGATCAACTTTTTCATAATCACACCTTAAAACAAAAGAATTCAGGAGACAGGAGTCAGAATTCTCTTTCCCAAACACTCCCGCACCTGAAGCATCACTCTCTCATGGACCTCAGCAATATTTCCAGCGCCGTCTATTCTCCGAATATACTCTCTCTCTATGCTATCATATACAGCTGCCACCTTTTCCAACCCGGATTCCTGCTCAAAGGTATTCAGGGTCTCGTTCCGGAGAGTTCTGATCCGGTGCACGCCGACAGAGGGAGGAATCATAATCATCAGGACAAGGTCCGGTTCCGGCGCAAATGCCTCGTTGAGCGTCAGTATCTTCTCCGGATCATGCCCCAGCGCCCCCTGGTAGGCTGCGGTTGAAAGATAATACCGGTCCGTGAGCACAACTTTTCCCGCAAGAAGGGCCGGACGAATGACGTCTCTCACATGTTCCCGCCTGTCGGCAATAAAAAGCTCCAGTTCCTCCTCATGGCTCACAGTTTCCCTGTTCAGGTAGAGCTCCCTGATTCTTTTGCCGTATTTACCCGAGGTAGGCTCCCTGGTGGCAACAACCGTCTGCCCCGACTTTTCCAGCGCCTCGGCCAAAAGCCGGATCTGCGTCGACTTGCCGGTCCCGTCAATACCCTCAAAGGCGATCAGGACCCCCTGCCGTGTATTTTCCTGTTGATCAGTCATACTATACTACCACAAAAATCAGATTTTTTTTGTCAATTTTGAAGCCGGCTGGTGGCGATTTCTCCTGCCATCCTGTATGCGGCAGCGAGACTTTCAGTATCAGCAATTCCCTTGCCGGCTATATCATACGCTGTACCGTGGTCAACCGATGTTCTTACAATGGGCAGACCAAGGGTCACATTCACGCCATCTTTAAAGTGAAGCAGTTTAAACGGGATAAGTCCCTGATCATGATACATGCAGACCACGGCGTCAAATTCTCCTGCCACGGCCTTTAAAAAAACCGTATCCGGCGGCAACGGCCCGCTTACATGCCATCCCTGCCTGACTGCAGCATTGATGGCCGGAACAATTTCCCGTTCCTCTTCTTTACCGAACAGACCGTTCTCTCCTGCATGCGGGTTCAACCCGGCAACAGCAATTCGCGGGGTAACAATTCCGAAATCCTGCATAAGCGATCGTCCGGTTATTGAAATCAAACGGGCAACCTCATCCTGACGAACCATTGCCGGCACATCTGAAAGCGCGGTATGAATCGTGACCAGAGTAACGCGAAGCGTTTTCCCCGCCATCATCATGGCAAAATCATTCACTCCACAGCGTTCCGCGAGCATCTCCGTGTGACCGGGAAAGTTGTATCCGGCAGCATTCAGGGCGGACTTTGTTATCGGACAGGTGACAAGAGCTGCCAGAATATCCTTTCGGGCCAAACGAACCGCCTCTTCAATATAAAGGGCCATGGCCTTCCCGGTTGCAACATTCGGTTCTCCCCAGGTGAGAGAAGAACCGAACTGCGAGAGAGAAAGAACATTGATCGCGCTTTCCTCATATCTCTTTCCCGGCTCCCAGGGTACGATACCGACATCAGAACCATTTTCTCTAACGCAGCGTTCAAGGACCGTGGCGTCCCCCAGCACAACAGGACAAAAACCATCATGCCTGCTCCGCTCGGAGAGAAACCGGACAATAATCTCAGGCCCGACACCGACCGGGCATCCCATTGTAATGCCGATGTATCTCGCGTGGTCTCTAATACTCTTCATCATCAAGGTCAAGGGCCATCATATCACTTGCCAGACCCAGAAAAACACCAAGCGACTCGCTCATATTTTTGACAACCTGGCTATAAGCAACTTTCTCCTCAACGGTCTTGGCCTTTGACATTGCCTTCATTGCAGCAGTCAACTCCTGAGACAGTTGGTCCATAATCTTGTCCGGGTCCATGACGTCTCCTTTTTCTTGTATGTCCGATTTTTTCACCACAGAGCACACAGAGAGCACAGAGAAAAAAATTCTCCCTTCTGTATTCTAAAATCAGCTCCCGTAGCTTAACTCAAAAGCGCCCTTGATAATCTCGATCTCGGGATGCGTTGTATCTGCAAGAGAGACAGACACCACATCAAAACGGGCGGCTGTTTCATGCTTATTGTTCCGGCCCAGATACTC
>DAOVSZ010000074.1 GCA_030627725.1 Desulfobulbaceae bacterium | reverse complement strand
TGGACATACGTAGCATTTTTTCATGGGTCTCATCTTGCAGAGCACCGTTTTCATACCGGCTTAACGTGGCCCCCCCCCAACCCAATAAAGCACTCAATTCTTTCTGGGTAATACCGTAAGTTTTGCGCCATTCACGAATATCTTCCGGTTGCAGCATTTCATGGCGCCGACGGTACTCGCGATACGCCTCTTCCAGGGCATCAGGGCCTTGGGTGCTTTCAAATTCCACACCACATTCCGTGCATTGATAATATTGGGCCTCAACCTCAACAGTCTCACCACGGACTTCAATGCCTTCAACGCGTGTCATAGTTTTAATCTTGGCTTCTTTTTCACAGTTTGGACACATGGTCATGTTGCACCTCCTCGTAAGTATCCTATTCTGAAGTTTTGCAGGGATACTCCATGGGATATTTTGCAATATGGAAAGAAATACATTTTGCTATTTTTGTTCCTGACACTTCTGCCACTTTCAATTTGATATAAATTTCATAACCGCAGATCTGTTTGCCGAACACCCAGATATCGCCGACTTTGTCTCTGTCCGCCTCTGGTCCTCTGGAGTAGTTGTCTACTGGGAGGGTTAATAATATTTCTTCTAAGTTTCTTTTAGTGATCCCAAGATGGCTGAGTGTTGCTCTTGTGTCATGCCTCGGTACGAGCATGACACCTGAATCTTGTGTAACGGCTTTTTTGAACTTAATGAGAAATCTGTGTATTTGTTCACGCACGTTCTTATACCTAATCTTATTTTATTTATCAATTGATAAGTTTGTCAAGAAAAAATATCAATTGATAAGCTTCTTCGCCTTTCTCTTCTTTGTATTCAACCCACCGTCTTTAGGCGGTGGTTGTTGAGTTTTTACTTTTTACAATTCAAGACCATCTCTGAATAGATTTGCCAGAGAATATAACGGATACGAATGGATCTTGTCGTAAACAGAGAAATTATGCTCTGAGAATCGTATACCATGTGGGCTCACAGATGTTTTTTCCTTGAGAAAAAGGTGGAGGCTGCGCAGGGATCCCGTGGCGCCACTTTTTACTTCAATTGGAAGAATATCCTGACCTTGCGCCAGCAGGTAATCTACTTCTGCATTGCTGGCATGGGCTTCCCGGTGCCAGTAGAATAGAGAGCCTTGTTTGTGTGGGGGTGAGTATGCGAGTATTTCCTGGCCGACAAATGCTTCAGCCAGGGCGCCGCGATTAACAATGGCCGCTTCCGGTTTAAGTATCCACTCTGCCAGATCCAGTCCAAGAATGGCTTGGGCCAATCCAATATCAAGAAATATTACTTTAAAACGATTGGGGTTTGCTTCTCCCCCAAGGGGCAAACCATTTGCAGATGTATGTTTTACCTCATGGGCTACGGATGCCTTTTTCAGAAGTTCAAGAGCCGGCGCCAGTTCTCGTTTTCTCCAATTTCCCGGTATCTTGCTGAATTGAAATTTTCTGCCAAGCCAGCGTGGAATTTCATCAAAGATTAAATCGATATATTTAACCTGGAATTTTTTACAGTATTTGGAAAAATCTTGTCTGTATGCGTCAACCAGCATTGCTTGAATGCCGGCGCATTTTTTCAAATCATCTCGTCTGATCCAGCTCTGGATCACTTCCGGCATGCCTCCAACTGCCAAATATTCCCCAAGAAGGGCTAATAGCTTATTATGAATGGGCTCGCTCAGTGCTTCTGCCGGGTCATTTTGCATGATAAGCTCGACTATTGCTTTATTATCGCTGGCCGCCACAAATTCAAGAAAAGACATTGGGTACATGTAGAAAGAGGCCACTCGTCCAACAGGTATCCCTATATTTCCCAGCACAAAGTCTAGAAGAGAACCAGCTGCAATGACATGCAGCTCAGGCAGTAATTCATGGAAATATCTGAGTGACTGAATAGCCTTTGGCGCTTCTTGTATTTCGTCGAAAAAGAGAAGCGTTTTTCCTTGCACAATATCCGCTCCGGTTACCAGGCCAAGATCGCGTATAATACGCTGGGGATCGAGGTCACGATTGAAAATTTCAATCATCTGCGGGTAGATTTCAAAATTTATCTCTACAAAATTATCAAAAGATCGACCAAGCTCTCGGCAACTGTATGTCTTGCCAACCTGTCGCGCTCCGCGCAGAAGTAAGGATTTTCTGTCAGGGTCATTTTTCCAATTCTGTAGGTGAAAATCAATCAAGCGTTTCATTGCTTATCTTTTCCGGTTTGGAGAATGATGGTCAAAAATATAAGATGTTTTGTGCTGCTCATGGCTGAAAATATACCATAGTATATATTGTTTGTGGTTAATAATAAAGTCTTTTCGCTGAGGTGGGCTGCAACAGTACGGCGGGTCAAGTCCGCTTTCTCTCAAACAAAAACAGCCGCCCCTCCAGAGAAAGGAGAGGCGGCTGTTTTTGTTTGAAAAGCAGCGAAGCTGCGAAAATAATTCCGGCTTGCTGGAATTATGCGGTATGCATCTTGGAAAAATCACCGATTTCAAGAAAGAGGTCCGCGATCGCCTTTAAGAGTGACAGTCTGTTGCGGCGGATGTCCTGGTCGTCAGTCATGACCATGACATCATCAAAAAAGGCATCTACCGGCTCTTTCATTTCCAGGATTATCTCCATGGCCTGGGTGTATTTTTTTTCATTCACCAGCGGCAGCACCCTTGCTTGTACATCTGAGAAGGTGGCAAAGAGTTTTTGTTCCGTTGGTTCAGTGAGCAGAGACTCGTTGACGGAAGCGCCGTCATGGTCCTTGATGATGTTCATGACGCGCTTAAAGGCGCCGGCAAGAAGGGCAAAGCTTGGTTTGCCGCTGAGTTCTACCAAGGCATTGACCCGTTGGCTGCACTCCACAATATCGTCAAAGGAGACCGATGTGACGGCAAGAACCGCCTCTGTAGGGATGCCTTTTGCTGTCAGGTCGTTTACAAAACGTCCCTTGATAAAGGCGATGATGTTCTCTTCCGCCGTCGCTCGATCTTCGGTCAGCTTGTCGCCATAGAGACCGAGGGCCTTTTTAACAAGTTCTCTGAGGTTGACGTGGAAATTTTTGTCCTTGATGATATGGAGAAGGCCGAGGGTCAGGCGGCGCAGCCCGAAAGGATCAGTGGTGCCGCTTGGGGTCTGGCCGATACCGAAACAGCCGGCAATGGTGTCAATCCGGTCCGCCATGCTCACAAGGGCGCCCGGAATTGAGGGCGGAAGTTCACCGCCGGCCCGGACCGGCATGTAGTGTTCGAGAATCGCTCTCGCGACATCTTCTCCCTCGTTGTTCTGCAGGGCATAGTCCCTGCCCATGACTCCCTGCAGGGATGGAAATTCATTGACCATGTCCGTCAAGAGATCGGCCTTGGAAAGATGCGCGGCCCGTTTTGTCGTCTCTATTGTGTCAGGCGCATGTTGTTCCGCCAACAGGGCGGCAAGCTCTGTAACCCGATGTGTTTTTTCAAGGAGCGTGCCGAGTTTGTTTTGAAATATGATCCCTGACAGGTCATCGACCCTTTCAGCAAGGGTCTTGTTCCGGTCTTCCTTGAAAAAGAAAAGGGCATCTTCAAGACGGGCCCGTATCACCCGCTGATGCCCTTTGGCGGCAACTTTCTCATCGTTCACCCTGGTGTTGTTTACCGCGATAAAATGGGGAAGGAGCGTGCCGTTGTCATCGGTTACGGCAAAATATTTCTGGTGTTCCCGCATGGAGGTGATCAGGACATCCCGGGGCAGGTCGAGGAAACGGTCTTCAAATGTGCCGCATACCGGGTACGGGGTCTCAACCAGGTGGGTCACAGTTTCTGACAGTTCATCGTCCGACAGGATTTGTCCATCAGTTTTCTGAGCTGCCTCCGTGGCAGAGGTCATGACGGCCCGGCGACGTTCATCCGGATCAACCAGAACATGGGCGTCGCGGAGCTTGCTGATATAATCGGAGTAATTGTCAACGGGAAATGAGGTGTTTGCCATGAACCTGTGCCCCATAGTGGTGTTTCCCGAAACAACATCATTTGCCTGAACGGGAATCACCTTGCCTCCGTAAAGCGCAAGGATCCACTGGATCGGACGGGCAAACACCGTGGGCCCGGCCCCCCACCGCATTGATTTGGGGAATGGGATCTCTTTAAGCACCTCAGGGAGGACATCGGCCAGAAGTTTCTCGGTCTCTTCACCTTTTTGGTCCAGGACCAGCATGAGATATTCGCCTTTTCCCGTGGTCACGATCTCTATGTCATCAAGGGAAGCGCCCTTTGACTTCGCAAATCCAACCGCCGCCTTTGTCGGTCTGTTTTCCGCATCAAATGCCGCCTTTTTAGGCGGGCCCATCACCTTTTCCCGCCGGTCCTCTTGGCACGCATCCAGCCCGGTCACACAGGCGACGAGACGCCGTGGGGTGCCTGCGGTCTTTATCTAATCATACGAGAGAAAAAGATCATCAAGCTTTTGCGCCAACAATCGTTTGATATCATCGAGCGCCGGCATAAGATAGCCGGCCGGGATCTCTTCGGTACCGATTTCAAAAAGGAGTTCCTGCTGCATTTTATTACTCATTTTTTGTTGAGGGTGTTAAGTAAGTAAACCTAAATTGCGCGATTTTCCAGCAACAATTCTCTTGATAAGTTTCAGACCTTAAACGCTCACAGATGCCGGAGATTTACGCACTAACGTAAAGGGGCACAGGGGCCGGAGATTTACGCAAGCAGGGCGAACAATTATAGCTCGCTATATTGGAGCCCTGATCGCGTAAAGATTCGGTGCCTGTGACCCTTTACGGCCATTCGAGGGTGGCGAAGGTGCTGTATCCCTCTGCCAGGTTTTCCACTGTCACTGAAAACCAGCGGATATGTGGATGGGCTGCAAGTTTTTCCCCGAGCGATTTTGTGATCTTTTCAACGGAAAGGGAAGTGTCAGGCCCCGAGCTGTTTTTTTCGGGCCACAGGAGATCATGGGAGGTTACCTCCTCCACCATTTGAATCAAATCCTCCAGCCAGATAAAATTATGAAAACGCAACGTAACGTCGGCGATCCCCCAGTGCCCAAGCGACCGCGGCAGACCCTTATTAGCTCGGGAAGGCACAGGGGGCGCAATCGGGACAAGAACTTCAAGAGAGAGATCGTCCTTGTTGTGCAGGGACCCGTGCATCTTGCATTTATATTCTCTGATGCCGGCTGAACTGCCGGTTCCCTTCTTGTTGTAAAGAAAATAGGGAAATTCAATCTCCATATGCGAGGCTTCAGCCTGGAGCTTTTCTTTCATCTCTTCAAGGATTACACGGAAGCCTTTCAGATCAATCCTGCCGTGGATACGGTTCAGGATTTCAATGAACCTGCTCATGTGTGTGCCCTTGAAGTGATGCGGCAGGTTTACGTACATGTTTACAGTGGCGACAGTCTTTTGTTCCTGCTTCGACTTGCTCAGCACTGTAATGGGATAGGAGATGTTCTTGACGCCGACCTTTTTTATGTTGATCCGGCGATGATCATGCTGGCTCTGGATATCCTTCATGGCAGTAGGTCTCACCTGAATCGCGACGGCAGAGAGCCGGACTCAGGAAAGATGCCTTTTGACAGCGGCCTTCAACTCGTCAAGGTTTGACGATTTCACGATGAAATCGTCGGAGGCCCATGAAGCAAGGTCCTGCTTGAATTCCTGGTATGCGGAACTGAGAATAACAGGGATGTTGCTGTTGATTTCCTTAATTCTCCGCAGAGCGTCTATGCCGTTCATGCCGGGCATCTGGATGTCGAGGATAACGAGGTCCGGCTTGATAATGCTGAGTTTGTCCATGGCCTCTTCGCCGGACAAAGCGGAATGGACTTCATATCCTTCTTCTTCCAGTTCCTCACGGTAGAACAGATGGATGCTATCTTCGTCGTCAACTAGGAGTATTTTTTTCATCTGGATCCTCTTGTAGAAGCTGTTAGTCCATCATCAGAGCTTGATCTCTTTGAGATACTTCGCGGCGTCTTCCGGTGGCGTCGGATTGATATAAAAACCCGAGCCCCACTCAAAACCGGCAATGGATGTGAGCTTCGGCATGATCTCAAAATGCCAGTGGAAGTGTTCGAGCGGTTGGGCGCGCAACGGCGAAGTGTGAAGCACAAAATTATATGGTACGCCCGGCAGACACTTGTCAAGCCGGGTCATGGTTTCAGCGAAAATGCTGGTGAGAGAATGAAACTGGTCAT
Organism: Desulfobulbaceae bacterium; assembly: GCA_030627725.1. GTDB lineage: Bacteria > Desulfobacterota > Desulfobulbia > Desulfobulbales > DAOVSZ01 > DAOVSZ01. Next base: position 3,695 of record DAOVSZ010000074.1, on the reverse strand, counting down.
CGTCCATCGCAGTATAGCAGGACGAGTGTTTTGTCGGCAGAACCCACATTTCAAAAGGAGAGCGCGGGGCATAGGGCGTGATCGTGATGAAATGGTCATTCTGGATAACCACACGGACATCTTGATCAATTTCCTGTCGGATAATATCACAGAAGACGCAGCGCTCTTTGTATTTGTAGTAGGAAAGGCTCCCCTCGAGTTCGGAAACGATCATGCGGGGCAGGATAGGGAGCGCCACAAGCTGTGAATGAGAGTGTTCCAGAGAGGCGCCGGCAGCAGAGCCGTAATTTTTAAACACCATGACATATCTGAAACGGGGGTCATTGGAAAGGTCTCTCAGTCTGTCGCGGTAGGCCCAGAAGACCTCTATCATTCTCTCATGCGAGAGGTCGGTGAAGGCCTCGTCGTGATTAGGCGTTTCGATAATGACCTCATGCGCCCCAATGCCGTTCATTTTGTCGTAGAGCCCCTCGCCCTCCTTGCCGAGGTCTCCTTCGATCACCAAGGCAGGATATTTATTGGGGACGACCCGCAAAGACCAGCCTGGCTGATTTGCTTTCTGGGCAGAACGGCCATAGCTTAAGACCTCAGGGGGGGTGGTTTTTTCGTTGCCTGGACAGAGAGGGCAGAAACCGCCTTTGCTCGGGTTTTTCTCAACTATAAAATCTGTCGGCCTTTTCCCTCGCTCTTTGGAGATGATAATCCATCGGCCAATTATGGGATCTTTGCGTAATTCTGGCATGTTACACTCTTAAGTTGTATGGTCTCATGAAACAATCGAAAAGATAATTTCCGACTGTTCTCAGCCGGCTTGCGCTTTTTCCTGATTTTCCTGATTCGTTTTACATTCTATGCAGAGAGTCGTTACCGGCCTTGCTTCAAGGCGTTTTTCGCCTATCTCGTCGCCGCACTCCTCGCATATTCCGAAAGTGGCGCCTTCAATTCGTTCAATTGCGGCCTTGATCTTGCTCTGCAGTTTTCTCTCCCGATCGCGTATACGAAGCTCAAAGCTGCGATCAGATTCTGCAGAGGCACGGTCCGTAGGGTCTGGATATGCATTTGAGTGGTCGGTCATATCTGAAAGTGTCTTCTCAGCTTCATTTAATAAATTTTTGCTCATTTCTTCAAGCTTGTTTCTGAAGTAGGCTGTTTTTTTACTATCCATAATTAGTCTCCGGTTCATCAATCCCAGGTTAACCAATCCCATGACGGGCATATGGTAAACGATTATCTGTCATGATTAAAGTGATCTTTGTTATAAGCGTATGTAATATGCATCCTCATTTTTTTATTTTACGTTATTCCTCTGATATCTGCCGCTTTTTCCTCCTGATTTCGAAATGAGTCGAATATTCCCTATCTCCATGTCCTTGTCGATCGCCTTGCACATGTCATAAATTGTGAGAGCAGTTAGGGATACGGCGGTAAGAGCTTCCATCTCTACACCTGTTTTGCCTGTAATGCCGATTTCCGCCACAATTTCGATCGAATGCGCTGTCTTGTCAAACTGGAAGTCGATCTTCGATTTCGTAATGGCCAGAGGGTGTGTCAGCGGGATAAGGTCTGATACCTTTTTTGCCGCCATGATACCTGCAATTCTGGCAACACCAAGCACATCTCCTTTGGTAATGTTTCCGGTCGTGACCTGGTGATAACACTGTTTAGACATTTTGATTCTGCCGGCGGCAACAGCCACCCTTTCTGTGTCGGGCTTGTCGCTCACGTCAACCATTCTGGCGTTGCCATTGGTGTCGAAATGGCTGAAGGTGTCAGGAACTTTAGCGTTGTTGCCTGTCATAAAGCGCTTACGATGCCCGTTGGAATATTTTTTTGAAGAAACCGCCTTTCTGACTGTCTCTCTTCTCATCCTCAATCTGGTCAAATTCTTTGAGGATCTCTTCCTGCCTTTGGGTCAGGCTGGAAGGGGTTATAACCTTGATGCCGATATGCATGTCTCCTCTTCCTGCGCGTTGTAGCAAGGGAACACCTTCTGCTTTGAGGGTGAAAATTCGGCCGGATTGAGTCCCGGACGGTATTGTAATGTTTTTTGTGCCGTGAATTGTCGGCACGTCTATTTTGCAGCCGACAGCCGCCTGTACCATGCTAATGGAGAGCTGGCAGTGGATATCATTGCCTTCCCTTTCGAAAAGTTCATGCGGATCCACATAAAGAACAACATAGAGGTCTCCTGGCTGGCCGCCGCGTCTGCCGCCTTCTCCTTCGCTCCTCAGTCGCATTCGGGCGCCGGTATCCACCCCGGCCGGGATTTTGAGGGAGACCTTTTTCTTTTTGTTGGTCAGGCCGGCGCCATTGCAGTCGCTACAGGGGTCGGTAATGATGCTGCCCTTGCCGCGACAGTGAGGACAGGTGGAACTGAGACGGAAGAAACCCTGTGAATGTATCACCTGACCTTTCCCATGGCAGGTTGTGCATGTCTGCGGCTGATGACCTGGACGCAGTCCGGACCCTTCACAGGTCCAGCATGTGTCAGGTCTCGTGATTTCAATTTCCTTTTCAAAACCGTGAACAGCTTCCATGAAGCTGATGTTCAGGTCATATCGGAGGTCGGACCCGTTCATTGGGCCATTCGGGTCCCGGCTTCGCATGCCGCCGCCAAAACCGAACAGGTCGCCGAAGATATCACCGAAGCTTGAAAAGATGTCCTCAAAATTTCCAGGACCGCTGTACCCCCTGCTTTTGAGACCATCGATACCGTAGGTGTCGTATATCTGGCGTTTTTCCTGGTCGCCCAGAACTTCATATGCCTCGGCAGCTGACTTAAATTTTTCTTCCGCCTCGCCATTGTCAGGATTCCGGTCCGGATGATACTTCATCGCCTGCGTGCGGTAGGCCTTTTTGATCTCACTGCTGCTCGCGGAACGAGATACGCCGAGAATATTGTAATAGTCCTTATCCATAATTTAAACTTATTCAGTCTTTTCCTGCTCTGCGGCCTCTTCTGTTTCTTCCGCGCTGTCGGCCTCTTCTGTTTCAGTCACGGGATTGTTGAATTCATCAATATTCTCAAACGTTACATCGCCTGAGGCAATTTCCCGCAGGGTCATGACGGTTTCCTTGTTCTTTCCTTTCGCTAGCATAGGAAGGCCACGGCGGTGCTGCTTGACCCGTTCTACAGCAAGATGGATCAGCTCAAAACGATTTTCATTGCCGACACGGCTCAGACAATCTTCAACAGTTATTCGCGCCATAATAATAATGTACTCCTGGATAGTAGGTAAGTTGTTTGGTGCTTGAAATTAAACCTTATAAATATAATAGGTCTGCCGGGTTTAGCAATTATTTTTTCTTGTTTGACAGAGTTATAAGGAAAAAAGTTGATAAGATGAGTCGGGTATTGTGCTTTGGTCCCTTCCTGGAAGGGTTTTTCTTTGCCGGAGCCTGGCATGGAAAATGCAATAGTTGCAGTATTGAAAGGCATGGGTGTCATGGAGTTGTGAGACGCTGTGTGTTTTTTGTTTTGGCCGCAGGGTGGTAGGTTTGTCTGGAAAACTCTCTGCCGTTAAGGGAAAAGCGGAAATAACCGGAAAGTTTTTCCCCCTGCGTGAAAGGAGGAAAGCTGCAGGATTCTAGAGAACATGAGAGTTGGATATTTGACATGACTCTTGTTTTTTTGACGTTAACATATACATGAACGAGGTGAAGCATGAAGCGAGTGCTTGTTCTTATGGTCTTTT
>DAOVSZ010000203.1 GCA_030627725.1 Desulfobulbaceae bacterium | reverse complement strand
AGGACTCAAGACGCCGGACTGGCTGATGTGCGCTGCGGGCGAAACGAATGCGCCAGAAATTCCGGGCCGATTGAACCTGCCGCTCGTCATCAAACCGATCGGCCAGGGTTCAAGCCTGGGGATGAGTATCCCAAAGACCACGGATGAACTTGCGGAAGGGCTGAAAAAGGCATTTGAATACGGAAAAGATGTGATGGTCGAACAGTTCATTTCCGGCCGGGAAATAACCGTCGGGGTGATCGGGAATGACGAATTGACCGCGCTGCCATTGGTGGAGATCATCCCGGGAGAGTCGTACGGTTTTTTTGACTACGAGGCAAAATACAAGCCCGGCGCCACAACCGAGATCTGCCCGGCGGAAGTGGGCCGCGACATCACCTCACGCGCTCAGGAGATGGGGCTTATTGCCCATCGGGCTCTCAGACTCAGAGGATACAGCAGAACCGACATGATTGTCTCCGGAGAGGATATCTACGTCCTTGAAACCAATACCATCCCAGGCATGACCCCGACCAGCCTCCTGCCCCAGGCAGCACAGGAATACGGCCTTCCCTTTCCCGAGCTGCTGGCCAGACTGCTTACCCTTGCCATGGAAAAATGAAAAGACCGGAGGAGCCGGCTTACAGCAACTCCTCATTTTTGGTGATCTTCGCCTTCTTCGTCAGTTCCTGGACCCAGGCAGAGAGAAGGAGGGCATTCGACTCGTCAATAAGGCGTTTTCGATAGGCATCACGCTCTTTTTCAAACAGACCCGCGACTCTCTCGGCCTTCCCCTTCAGACAGAAGACATAGCTTGTATCTCCCTGAGTCACAGCCGCATCAGCGCAGGGTGTGTCAGCTGAAAGCTCCAGGCTTTTTTCCAGCACCGGCGCCGGAAGTCCTTTGCTGAACTGGCTGATCCGTGAAAACGTCTCTGATTCCTCCACGGCAACAGAATATTCTGCTGCTGCCGCAGAGAAATCCACCCCTTTCTTTAACTCGGCAACCAGCTTTTCCGCCGCCTCTTTGGCGCTTTTCCTCGCTTGGGCCGCGATATAATCTTTTTCCACTTTTTCCGCCACCTCTTCAAAGGCAGGAATTTCCGGGGCCTTCATGTCTTCTACGTAGAGAACGCCATACCCGTCAACAGTTTCAATCAGGGAACTCAGCTCGCCTTTTTTCAAGGAAAAAGCGGCAGTAACTATGGCTTGATGTTTTCTCAATTCCTCAGGCGGCGCCTTTCTGGAAAAGAAACCGGTTTCGCGTACGACACCCTCATCGCCCTCGGCATATTTGGACATACTTCCGGAAAGGATTATTTTTTCATAGGACTCGTTCGCCTGCGAAAAAACGATACCCTTTTCTTTTTCTTTCTTCAGCGCGGCGGCAATCTCCGTTTTCACCTCATCCACGCTCTGGATTGCTGCCGGCCGGATCTTTTCAAGCTTTATGAGATGGAAACCGAACCGGGTCTCTACCACCTCGCTCACCCCACCCTCATTCATAGAGAAAACCGCCTCTTCAAAGGGTCCTATCATCTGGCCTCTCCCGAAAAAACCGAGATCCCCGCCGCGCGCGGCTGAGCCGTCCTCGGAAAACTCCTTTGCCAGGGCCGCGAAATCCTCACCCTGACGAATTCTGGCAAGAATTCCATGTATCTTCTCTTTTTTCGCCGTTACCTGCTCAGCGGTTTCCCCTTCAGAAGACCTGAGAAGGATATGGCGGGCGTTTCTGGTTTCCGGCGCCATATACCGATTAAGATTCCTCTGATAATACGCCTGAATATCGTCGTCGGTTATCTCGATCTCAGGCGCCCCGTCACTGCTTAAAAAGAGAAGATACTTCAGCTTGATCTTCGGATCGGTTTTATAATTTTCCTTCCGGTCTTCAAAAAAGGTCGTGACCTCTTCCTGGTCTGCCTCAACCTTGTCTTTGAAAGTATCCGCCTCAAAGGTTGCGTACGCGAGCCTGATCTCTTCGTTATCGTAGTTGAACCGGTCTTCCAGTTCAGTCTGTGAAACCCTTCCGAACCGGCTGAGAGAGTCCAGGACCTTGCTGGACAGAAGATCGGTCCTGATGCCGGCCTCAAAATCGGGGACCGTTGTCTTTGAGGCGGTGAGGATGTCCTTATAGGCCTTCACATCAAAAACACCGTTGGACTGAAAAGAATCGATCTTCTCAATCGTTTCTCTGACCTCCTGATCACTGATCAGAATCCCGATTTCACCGGCGCCCTGGCGGACCAGGATCCTCTGAATCAACTGGTTCAGGACCTGCTCCTTGAGGCCAAGGGCATCTAAAAGATTATCTGGAATCGAGCCTCCGAACTGTTCCCTGTACTGAGAGATAAGCCGCTCATAGGAGCGCTGATAGGTCATAAAATCAATCGCTTCATCATTCACGGTGGCAACGGCGTTTCTCCGGTTGCTCCGATCCATCCCGACTCCCCAGAAAACAAAGACTAAAATGATGACTAAAACAGTGGCCTGCAGATAGGGTGACTGGGCCTTCCTGCGCATAAGGTCCAACATGGCGCTTTTTCTCCTGTGTATATGAATAAAAAGGTATTGTTGTGGAAAGAGGTAATCCTACGGAGTTTCTTAAAAATCGTCAATAGAATTATAGTAAGCCATCACAGGGCCCTCATCTCCTTTGTCATCGGCCTATTCACATAGAGGGGCTATAGTTCACAGGCCTCTTTCGCGGATATGAGGCCCCTGCAATGGCTTACAGTGCTCGGGGCGGCGCGTTTTTCTGGCAGTCTTACCCCGTGATCAGTTACGAATTATAGAGGGAGAGGCTCAGGGTCCAGGGTTCAGGGTTCAAACTGTCACCCTTAAGTTGCGGCCAGGTTCTTACCGGTGGTTATATTCACCACCAGCGGGACATCCAGTTCCAGGACATCCTCCATAGCCTCTTTTATCAGGCCTGATGTCTGTGTGACTTCTGATTCCGGCACCTCAAAAACAAGCTCGTCGTGGATCTGGAGGAGGAGCCGGGCAGTGAGGTTGTTTTCCTTCAGCCCTTTGACTGCGGCGAGTGTCGCAAGTTTGATGATGTCTGCCGCTGTTCCCTGAATCGGGGTATTGATGGCGGTCCGCTCGGCAAACTCCCGCTTTGTCTTATTAGGGCTTTCTATATCCGGCAGAGGCCTTCTCCGGTGCAGCAGGGTAGTCACAAAACCGTCTTTTTTTGCCTTGACCACAATCTCCTCCATAAACTTCTTGACCCCGGCATAGTGGTCAAAATAACGCTTGATAAAGGTCGATGCCTCTTTCCGGGAGAGATCGAGCTGGGTGGCAAGCCCGAATGCGCTCATGCCGTAGACAATCCCGAAGTTAATGCTCTTGGCCACCCGCCGCATGGCCTTGGTAATGAAGTGCGGGTTTACCAGGAAGATCTCGGCCGCGGTCCTGTTATGGATGTCCTCACCCGACCTGAATGCCGCAAGCAACGCCTCATCCTGCGAGTAATGGGCCAGAACACGGAGATCAATCTGGGAATAATCCGCTGCCAGAAAGATATGCCCGGGGGCAGGCACAAACGCCTCCCGGATCCTTTGGCCTTCTTCTGTCCGGATCGGAATATTCTGCAGGTTCGGCTTACTGCTGCTCAACCGCCCGGTGGCGGTAACGGTCTGATTAAAGGAGGTGTGAACGCGGCCGGTCACTGGATGGGTCAGGGTGGAAAGCTTATCCACATAGGTGGATTTCAACTTTGCAAGGGTCCGCAGCAGAATGACCTTGGCCGGCATCTCATGTTTCCTGGCCAGTTTTTCGAGCACCTTGACATCGGTGGAGTACCCTGTCTTGGTCTTCCTGCCCCGAGGGAGTTTCAACTCATCAAAGAGGACCTCGGCGAGCTGACGGGGAGAATTGATATTAAACGCTTTGCCGGCAAGCCCGTAGATCTCCTGCTCAAGTTCATCAATCTTTCCCGCGAACTCCACTGACAGAGCGGACAGGAGCTCTCTGTCAACAATAATGCCGTTTCGCTCCATCTCGGAAAGAATCGGGACCAGCTTCATTTCAACATCTGAAAAGAGCGCCCAGAGGTCCTTTTCCTCAAGCTGGGGTTGAAGGACCTCCCAAAGCAAAAAAGCGGCACGCACATCCTCACAGGAATAATCTTTGGCAGCGGCAAGAGGAACAGAGGCAAAACAATCCTCCCGCTTGTCCCCGCCGGTCACCTCGGAAAAAGTGGTGAGCCGCCGTTCGAGCACCTCTTCTGAAAGGTCGTCAAGCTTGTGGGTCCTTCGTGACGGTTCCAGGAGATATGATGCAATCATAGTGTCCCAGAGCGGGCCCTGAAGATCTATCTCATAATTTGTAAGCACCGCGTAATCAAACTTCAGGTTGTGCCCCAGTTTCGGGATATGCGAGTTTTCAAGCAGCGGACGCAGCTTTGCAAGCACAACAGCACTGTCCATCTGGCCGGAAGCCAAAGTGCCATCTTCGTTTCTATGACCAACAGGCACATAAAAGGCCTTGTCCGGGCCGGAGCAGAGCGATATCCCGACGAGTTTTGCCGTCAGGGTATCAAGAGAGGTCGTTTCCGTGTCAAGAACGATACAGTCCGCCTCAAAAAGCTGCTTGCAGAGATCGTCAAGCTCGGCCTCTGACTGCACCAGGGTAAAGCCGGAAGCATCCAGGGTCTGCGCAGGCAGCTCGCTCTTGGCAAGACGGGTGAATTCCAATTCTTTGTAGAGCGTTCGAAGCCGGTCGATATCCGGGCCTGAAAAACGGTATGCCTCAATCCGACGGGGAATGTCCACGTCCTGCTTCAAGGCGATAAGGTCTCTGGAGAGAAAGGCCTGGTCCCTGTTTGCTGCAAGTTTTTCTCGTAATTTCACGGCGCCGACCTTCTCCAGATCAGCATAAAGCCCTTCCAGCGAACCGAACTCATTGATCAGCTTTTCAGAGGTCTTGGCGCCGACTCCAGGCACCCCCGGGACATTATCCGACTTGTCGCCGACAAGCGCAAAAAAATCGAGCAGCTTCTCTGCCGGCACATTGTATTTTTTTTCAACTGCCGCCAGGTCCCAGACCTTGTCGTTCATCGGGTCCCAGACCTCGATCCGGTCTGATACGAGCTGCAGAAGGTCCTTATCGCCTGAAATGATGACGACCTTGCCGCGGCTCTCATAAAAACGGCCGGCAGTGGCAATGATATCATCCGCCTCCACGCCCTCTTTTTCAAGGCAGCAAATATTGTGGGCACGAACAATCTCCCTGACATAGGGGAGCTGCACAACAAGGTCTTCCGGCATCGGAGGCCTGTTCGCCTTGTATTCCGGATAGAGTTCATGGCGGAAATTCGGCCCCTTGGGGTCAAATGTCACAGCCAGGAGGCCGGGCTGTTTTTCCCGGATGACCCGCAGGAGGATCTTGGTGAAACCGAAAACTGCGTGCGTAGGGAGCCCGGTCTTTGTCGACAGGGGAGAAAGGGCATGATAGGCGCGGTAGATATATGCGTTTCCGTCAATAATATAGAATATTTCTTGCGGCGTCATTGAACTCTCTCTCACCTCACAAAAATGAAAGTAACTATTCAGCAGCACTCCATCTGCACACGATCAGGCCTTCTCGCATAGCCAACTATAGCTCGTCAGCCTGCT
>DAOVSZ010000139.1 GCA_030627725.1 Desulfobulbaceae bacterium | reverse complement strand
TGTTCCGGGAATTCAGGGGGTGGTCATCATACGAGATGAAAAAATCGGGGGATGGGGGGACGTAGAGCTTCTTTCTCTATAAATGCTCAGCTGAGTTGCAAGGCATTATGCAGCTCGCTGACATCAAACGGCTCGTACAGCAATGTCTGATTGTCGACAAAAAATTCAGGTCGCTCAGGCAATTTGAGCTTTTCCTGGAGCCTCTTTTCCGTCGCAGGGACGATAAAAACATACGGAGAGTCGTTGGAAATTTTTTCCTGGATCTTTTTCCACGATGCGTCGATCTTGTCATAGCTGTCAAGGAGCACACAGACCGCGGTGCGTTTGTCCGCAGCTGGTTTTTGTAACTCGCTTTCTTTGAGCAGGGTCTGGACTTGAAAGCCTGTGACTTCAAGGTGGATCTTTGTCACATTCAGTAATCTTACGTCCATCAAGGGATCAATCAGCGTTACTTCCGGCAGCCCTTCGCCGGACTTGAGTCCGAAACCGGTAATGTCCGCTCCCAGGTCAAGAAATTCACCGACCTCGGCAAGCTCTTTATGGAACCTTGTCTGGGTGTCCGAATCAAAGGTCACGTGCTGGAATGTTTTTACCCATGACGAAAGCGGCAACTCGTGAATGGACATGTCACCGCCGCTCCCGACCCCCAAGGCCTTTGACAACAGGTTGGCAATATAGACAAGGCGTGCCTGCAGAAGCTCCTGGGGCTTGCTTTTTTCTTTCTGCCGCGCTTCAGGGGTATGATGCCGGGCCACTGCGGAGATCAGGCTGTCAGGGAATTTCCAGTGTGTGACAATCGCCTTGCCCACATCGACATGTGTGAAATTCAGGGTCTCTCTCTCTGCATTATACAGCGGCGACCGGTTTGATATCGCATTCATCACGATATCGGCATATGGCGGGTTGGCATGCTCATCAAGGATGATCTTGCCAAGGTCATGAATCAGACCGGCCAGAAACATCTCTTCCGCCGGGTTGTATTTAACCTGTTCTGCAAATATTTTTGAGAGTATTGCTGTTGCAAGGGAGTGTTTCCAGAAATCCATCCGGTCAAAGCCGTTTGACTTCTGTTCTTTTGAAAAATTTTTGACAACGCTTAAGCCCAGAACAAGGGTCTTGATCTCGTTTAAACCAATCCTGACAATTGCCTCCTGAACACTCTTGATCGGCTCGCCTTTGCCGAAATAGGCCGAATTTGCCTTTTTCAGCACCACACTGACCGTTGCCGTATCAGATTCCACGGCCTGGGCGAGCTCTTTGGCCCCTGAGGTTGAGTCCCCGGATATCTTCATCACCCTTTCCAGGATGTGCGGCATGGCAAGGATGCTGGTCACCTTTTTCAAAAGGTCTCTGATCTGGATGGTCTGTTCTTCCGGCGCCACGGCCTCAATTTCAATCGCCTCACCCTTCTTGGCCGTTGGTTTGGCGGTAGCCGCCGCTGGGGCCTTTGCCATGGGTTTCAGCATCACCTGACTGCCGCTTGAAATTGTTTTCCGCACCTGTGCCAGCACATTCTGAATCTTGGACTGATAGGAGTTCATATTGACAGGCATCACCAGATAATCGGTTATGCCTGTATCAAAAAGACGGATTATCTCCTGTCTCGGACGTGACCCCGAATACATGATAACCGGCACATGAACATGCTTTGGAGAGGTCCTGATCCTGGCTGAAAGTTGGCCGCTGTCCTTCTTCCCCATCTTGGCAGCCAGGAGAATCAGATCAGGTCTTTCGGACGACATCATCTTTATAAAGACATCCGGTTGGTTGGCAAACAACACCTTGACTTTTGCCTTGGAAAATGCTGATTTAAATACCTTTATCATGTTGTCTGAAGAGTCAACGATAAGAACGGTTTTTGCCATGGAGAGAGGGGTGTTCGGGCTTAGTGGGGGTCGAAGCCAACGCGTTGGCCGAAAGTGTGCTGCCGGGGCTGCCGCAGCCTGGGATTCTATAAGCCCGGGGGCAAAGAGATACGGCTTCCCCTTTGACTCGCCATAGGCCTTCTTTACCGCTTCGATTTTTATATTTGGGATGTGGAGCTTTTTTATATAGGTAAGCAGTTCTTTAGGATCAATCTCACCGCTGTCTTCAGAGAATGCGAGAGAAAATCCCTCAATCTTGAGGGTAATTGTTATTAATTTTTCAAGATCTTCGGACATAATTCCATCAATATTGACAAACTCGCAAAAAGTCGAATGCGAAGAATTCGTCTTCAATGATTTCAATAAGATAGAGACGGTTAACGCGTCCGTCTCGTGCTTTTTACGAGACCGACAATATTCAGGTGTGCAGGCATGGAACAAGGGTGAACAGCCCTTCATTCCGTGCAACTGTACAAAAAGCCGTCAATATACATATTTTACCATAGCGTTGACGAAGAGCACAGAAAAATCAGGAATATTTTTCTTCTTGACAAACGTCCATGAGGCAAGGTAATTCATTTTATTTATTACATATTTATACGTGGGGTGTCTGATGGCTGCAGAAAAAAAACAGAGGGTCCCGAAAGCCTATTGTGGAAAAATCCTTAACGGTGAATACAGTGAAGAGCTTACAAACAGGGTCGCTGAATGCATTAGTGCTTTTCAAAGTTTTGATGCCACAGGCGCCTCGGTCATCCCCTATATCTCCGCTTGGGAAGAGGGTACCAAGATAATCTGGTATGAGTTTGCAGGGAAAAAACTTTGTGACCTCCTTGGTTGTCCCTGTTCCGATATCCCCGATATCTTCAAAGAGATGGTCATTGATCAACGTGTTTATGAATATGTGGACATCGAACCCAAAGTCCAGGAAGAGATCATTACCAGGCAGCAGATGAGCGGCAAGCGAAGCGGGTTGCGCAACAAGGTCAAGGAGGAAGGCGCGGTTGAGGCGGTTTACAAGATTGCGCTGTCAGACGACAAAACCATCTGGTTCAAGGACCGGGCTGACATTGAAACATTTGACCAGGACAATGTCTGCATCTCACTCGGCACCCTGACCGACGTTTCCAAGGAAATGGACCACAAGGAACTGTTGGAAAAAATCGGGTATTTCGATGAACTCACCAAGCTTCCAAAGAGAAAGATTCTGCACCGGATCCTGGAAATAAACCTTGCCCAGGTCCAGCGTAACCATTTGAACAATTTTGTTTTTTTGATGATTGACATAGACCACTTCAAGCAGGTCAATGATACCTATGGTCATCAGGCAGGCGATTATACCCTTGCCACCCTTGCCGAACTCATGACGTTAATTAAACGAAAAGAAGATGAATTCGGTCGCTATGCCGGAGAGGAGTTCTATGGCGTTTCCCATGGAAACATTGAGAACGGTTACGCCTTTGCCGAAAGGGTTCGTGAAAAAATCGAGCAGACGGTCTTTACCTATAACGGGCAGGATATATCAATCACGATCTCCATCGGCGTGGCCGCGGCAGACGAAGTAAAAGATTTTGACGCCAATAAACTCATACAGCTGGCGGACAAACGGCTCTATGCCGCCAAGCAGCAGGGAAGGAACCGGGTCGTGAGCGCAGGGGGATGATAGAGAGGAAAGGCCACTGCATTGGAGGGCTGGGATCTTCGTGGTACGCCAGGAGGGATTTGAACCCCCGACCTACGGATTAGAAGTCCGTTGCTCTATCCAGCTGAGCTACTGGCGCGTGGTGTGATAAATTATTTCTGTTTTACGACAGGAAGGCTACTTAGCATGGCTGGCTCAAAATTGCAACCAATTCCATTGCCGACCGCCTTGTATATCATACGTTTTTTCCTTGCGCTTTTCAAGCCTGGGGTTCTTTGACAAGCAAACCAGACAAAAAGAATATCCAGACAAACAAATAAGGTTATATAATGACTCGATCCGCCTTTGAAAAGAAGACTGAGCGTCAGCAACAGAGCAAAGAATAACGGAGAAAGACGGTCAAGCGTCTCTTCCCAGGTAGTAACATGTAACCTCAAGGTTGTTACCTGGTTCAGTCACCATTTTCTCTTGCAATTTTTTCAATCATATCCAGTACGTTATGATATCTTTCTTCGGCGCCTTGTTCTTGCGCATAATATCTCAGACCTTCGGCCAGTACCTGACGTGCTTTCTCCAGTTCTCCCCCGGACATCAACTGAAATGCGCCGGCCAAACGAGCTTCTGTATTGCCAGGGTCCAGACGAAGGGCTTGAAGAAATGAATTCCCGGCCCGCTCCTTCCATTGCTTACCAGCCAGATCAGGATTATTTGCATAGAGCAGTCCATAAATAAAATATGTATCGGACCGCAGAGGGTTCCATTTTTCCGCCTCCTGCAGAAGCCTTTCCGAAGTGTTAAAAAGAACCCTTCGCAGGTCAGTCTGTTCCTTTGGCAGTTGGCGCAGAGCGGAATGCATGATGCGGGCATGCCCGCTCCACAAAAGGTCAAATGCCGGCCAGAACCGTCTTGCCGTTTCAAACGTTTTATGGACAAGGGCTGTTTCTCCGTTTTTATGCTGATTCATGGCCTTTTCATAGAGATGAAAAGAAGCGCCCATTGACAGAAATTTTACGACCGCTACAAGCAACACCAAAAGCAGGGTCAGCACATACGTTCTTTTTCCGAGATACCGGCATGGTTGCAGCGTAATTGTCCGTGAATTTCTCTCTATCATTGCCTGATAATGAAAACGACCAAGGAGAAAACCAAACAGGATAAGGGACGGCAGTATATAAAAATTATACGAGAACAAACTATGAAACGACATGGTACACAGAGCGGCATACACCCCTGTAATTGCCACTTTCCGTCTTCCATCCATCTCGCGAACCCGCAGAGAACGAATAAACAGGAAAAAAATGCCCGCCAACAGTCCGAGCATCAAAATCAGGGCCGGCAGTCCACCTTCGATCCATAACTGCAGATAATCGTTATGAACAAAATAGCCCTTGGTGGCGTCAAGCGGGTTCTTGTAGGGCGGCCAGGCAAGCCAGAATGTCCCGAAACCGATACCATGCCAGGGCGCATCCATCACCATGTCCCATGCCCGCTCAAGAATCAGGATACGATCGGTATTCAGAGTGACGGGGTCTGCTGCCGTTGCCAGGAGCCCCGTGTTTACTGACCGGAAACGAAACACCTCCAGGTTTTTTGTGAGAAAAAAACAACCGCTGGTTATTCCGGCAAGGATGAGTATCCGCTTCTTCTCGCCAAGATAATAATAGGAAGCCCAACAGAGCAACAGCAGCCCGCCCCACAAACTCAAGGCTGCGCCACGGCTTCCTGTGAGCGCCACCGCAAAAATCAGCAGAACCACTGAGAGAACAATTCCTGTTTGAGAGGGGAAGAACGGCTGATCACTCTCATTCCGAACCAGATATTCGGCAGACCAGACCAGAATGATCATATTCAGAAATGCGGCCAAAGAGTTCGGGTTCAAAAAAACAGCCCTTGGCTGATGATGAAGAAAAAAGTGCTGATACATGCCAATAAGGGACAACACGAGTCCGCAGAGAAGAAGAAAGACACTCATCCGCCGCCAGCAGCGTTCGTGATCCCCTGTCAAAATATATCCAAAAAACGAAAGCGCCATGGCGGCCCACATCAAAAAAACAAGTATTGTGGCAAAATAGACCGGGGTCCAGAAGGTCGTCGCACCAAGATAAACCACCAGAGCAGAAAAAAGCATAACAGGAACTGTTTTCGGAATGAAAAGCCCCTTGTGACCGGCTATAAGAACACATGTGATCCAGACGGAAAGGAAACACAGGCAGGCAAACAACGGCAACTGGGCCAGGCCTCCTTTGTAGAAAAGGGCGGCTACAATCGCAGCCATCAGGAAAAATGGAGAAAGCGAATGCATACTGTTTCTGCCTGAATTATTGACAACCGCAATTTGTTTTATTGAGTCTTCAGTCTCACTCATCTTTTTCTTCCATGTCTCTTTTCAGAGATTCCTGTAATGCAAAAAACTCTTCGATTTCCTGGCGGAGATTCAGAGAACTTGTATAAAATTGTTTTTTTGTTTCATGGATACGCTTTGCTTCTCTCGCATAAAGAACACCACTCTCAAGGACCATTCTTGCTTCCTGTTTTTTCCCTTCTGTCAGCAAGATACGTGCAACGGCAGTCCGAATCTCTATATATCGGGGGTTGAGCTGCAGGACATGGTAAAAGGCTTCCAGCGCCCTGTCTTTCCATCCTTCTCCGGCGAGATCCTGGTTCTCTGCGAAAAGAAGGCCTCTTAAAACAAAAATCTGCGGCTGGAGCGGATTTCTTTTCTCTGCTTCCGCCAATAAGTTTTCCGAGGCTTCAAACAATACTCTTCTCTGCTCTCCTTGGTATTCCGGGATTTTTCTCAAGACCTCCAGCATCACTTCAGCATGACTGCCCCAGACAAAATCAGGCTCCGGCCAGAATTTTCGGGCCTTCTCGAAAATTGTATGAATCTTCCGATACTCCCTTTTCTTCATCATGTCCCTTGCCTCTTCTGTAAAATAAAACGAGGCCCCCATGGCTGTAAAATGACCCACAGGAATCAGTAACAAGAGGAATATGGAGAGAAAATAACTTTTTTTACCAAGGATCAGACTGGGACGATACTTTATTTCATTCCGCCTCCTTCCATGGCTGACGAGTACATGAAACCGGCCTAGGACCAAACCGAACAGAATGAGAATTGAAAGGATATACAAATTAAAAGAAAAAAAACTGTGAAACGAAACTGCAAATATTGCAGCAAACAACCCCGTAATCTCTACCTTCTTTGCCCCCTCAACTTTCGGATTTTGTAAGGAACGTATAAATACGATAAAAATTGTGGCTAAAAGCCCTGTTATAAGAACCAGGGCAGGCAATCCCCCCTCGATCCACAGTTGTAGATAATCGTTATGAACAAAATACCCGGCGCTCTCGTCAGCCGGATGCTGAAACGGCGGCCATGCAAGCCAGAAGGTCCCGAACCCCCTGCCATACCAGGGAGAGGCATGCAGCATCTCCCAGGCGCCCTTCAAAATTATAAAGCGATCATAATTCATGCTCACAGGGGCTCTTGCAGTGGCAACTATCCTTCCCACAGGATCGGAGTGCACAAAATTCAGGTTATTTGCCAACAGATAACAACAGGCAACAACAGCACCAAACGCTGCTGTACGTTTTTTTTCTCCCTGATATCGATATGCCGTCCAGCAGAGCAATACAGCACCGGCCCACAACCCCACGGTGGCACCCCGACTGCTGACAAGACATTGCGCAAAAACCATGCAAAACAGGCCAAGAAGCGTACCTGTATCGCGTAGGAAATTTT
>DAOVSZ010000247.1 GCA_030627725.1 Desulfobulbaceae bacterium | reverse complement strand
CCGCGAGCGCGAGCATGTTCACGTTCCTCAAGAATCAGCATCCCGGCGCCCTCGGCAATGATGAATCCGTCACGGCCCTGATCAAAGGGACGTGATGCAGCCGCAGGATCATCATTTCTTCTGGAAAGGGCCTTCATGGAATTGAATCCGCCAACCGCCAGCGGGCAGATAGTTGATTCGCTGCCGCCGGTAATAGCAACATCACAATCACCGCGGCTGATGACCCTAAAGGCATCACCCACCGCATGGGTGCCGGCGGCACAGGCAGTAGTGAGGGAAAGATTAGGACCTTTGGCGCCATAGATGATAGAAATATGACCGGCTCCCATATTGGGAATCACCAGGGGGATAAAAAAGGCGTAATCCTTTTCGGCCCACGTTCGAGCATGACACTGTGGTATTTCTCAATGGTCGGCAGTCCTCCCAGACCGCAGCCTGTAATAACACCGACGTTCTCCGCATTCGAATCATTTACGGAAAAATCGGCATCATCAAGGGCCATTCCTGCTGCTGCAACGGCATACTGGGCAAAAAGCTCAAGGTGTTTTGCCACCTTCTTGTCAAGAAAATCGTCTGATTGAAAGTCTTTCACTTCAGCAGCGATTTTGACTGAAAAATCACTCGTATCAAAACGAGTGATAGGCGCAATGCCACTCTTGCCTTCGCACAGGGCTTTCCATGTTTTTTCAGTGCCGGTTGCCAGCGGGGTTACCAGACCAACCCCGGTCACCACTACTCGTCTATTCACCTGAAAACCTCACTCGAGTATATATGCTTTCACCGCCAATCACCATGAATACGAGCCGATACAAACTGAATTTACACAGAGTTCACATGATCAATGGCATGCTGAACTGTTGTTATCTTTTCTGCAACCTCGTCTGCTATCTCAATATCATAGGCCTCTTCCATAGCCATTATCAACTCAACAAGATCCAGCGAGTCAGCGCCAAGGTCATCGACAAATGACGCGGCAGGCACTACTTTTTCCTTATCAACACTTAACTGTTCAGCGATAATATCTATAAGTTTTTCTTCTACAGCCATTTTAAATCTCCTTTATAATTAAAATATCTTGTTACGCTTATCCCATAAACATCCCGCCGTTGACATGGATAAACTGACCGGTCACATATCTCGCATCATCAGAAACAAGATAGGCAACGGCGCCGGCAACATCTCCGGCATCGCCCATGACACCAAGCGGAATCTCAGAAAGTATTTTTTCCGTCACCTCTTCGGACAACCCCTTCGTCATATCCGTATCAATATAACCCGGAGCAACTCCGTTTACCGTTATGCCTCTGGTCGCGAGCTCTCTGGCCGCTGACCTCGTCAACCCGACCAGCCCTGCTTTAGCGGCAGCATAATTCGCCTGCCCGGCATTGCCCGTAAATCCAATGACTGATGTTATGTTGACAATTCTCCCGGAGCGCTGTTTCATCATCGAACGGCTCACTGCCTTCATGCAGTTAAAGGCCCCTTTCAAATTGGTATCAAGAACCAGGTCCCAGTCGCCTTCCTTCATTTTCACCAACAGGCCGTCCCTGGTAATGCCGGCGTTATTGACGAGAATATCTATCTTGCCATGGTCGGACAGGATCTCTTTAAAGCTCTGCTGGGTTGCTTCAGCATCAGCAACATCAAATTGCACAATCGCCGCCTTGCCCCCTGCTGATTGTATGGATGCGACCGTCTCTTCCGCGGCATCGGACCGACTGACATAGTTTATAATAACGGTTGCGCCCATCGCAGCCAGGCGTTGACTTACCACCCTGCCGATGCCTCGACTTCCTCCGGTAACAACTGCAACCTTATCTGACAGGTCCATTAATTTCTCCCTTCGTAACTATTCAGCTTGGTGCTAAAAACGTGGCTAAAACTCCAACCTGTAACTGTTCAGATGTGCTTCATAGGCGCATAAGCAGGCTGGCGCAGCATACTGGTGCTATGTAAGACAGACTGATCGTGCGCATAGGGAGTGCAGCTGAACAGTTACCTCCCTTTTTTGATTTTTGCTGTTAGCAAAGGAAGCACCTCAAACACATCGCCGACTATGCCGTAGGTTGCAACATCAAATATCGGGGCATCAGGATCTTTATTGATCGCAACAATGGTTTCAGCCGATTGCATACCCACAACATGCTGGATGGCGCCGGAAATCCCGCAGGCAAAATAGATATCAGGACAAACAGTTTTTCCTGTCTGGCCGACCTGATGTGGATATCCAATCCAGTCACTGTCAACCGCTGCCCTTGAAGCGGCAACAGCTGCGCCCAGGGTATCGGCAAGCTCCCTGATCAGAACAAAACCTTTTTCGTCCTCAAGACCTCGGCCGCCGGCAACGACGATATCAGCCTCATTGAGATTGACCTCATCAGCCGGAGCAGATTCAGTCCGTATCACCTTGACACGGGACTCACATCGAGCTGGATCAGGAGAAAAATCTATGAGTTCACCCCGCCGATCTGCGTCATAGGCAAGAGGTTTCATGACATTGGGACGGACTGTAGCCATCTGCGGACGCGTATACGGACACTCGATGGTTGCCATGATATTCCCGCCGAATGCCGGGCGGGTCTGCATGAGCACACCATCTTCCTCCCGAATGGAAAGCTGGGTGCAGTCGGCAGTCAGGCCGGTCGCAAGCATTGTTGCCAGACGCGGGATACAGGAGCGACCGATGGCGGTTGCGCCAGCAAGGACAATTTCGGGTTTATGGTCACGGATGATGTCTTCAAGGAGGTTACCGTAGGCATCATCGGTAAAAGCGGCAAGGGAAGGATCATCAACCCTGTAGACGGTATCAGCGCCATGGGCAATCAGGGTCTCAGCCTGACCGTCAAGTTTATCCCCGAGGAGTATCGCGGTGAGAGGAACCTGCCGCTGGTCTGCAAGCTCTCTCCCGATTCCAAGCAGTTCCAGCGCAACCGGAGCAATCGACCCGTTCCGATATTCTGCAAAGATACAGACCCCGGACCAGTCGGCAAAATCGGACTGGGTCTCCTTCTCGTCCTGTTCAATACGAAGCGCCTCGACTTCACAGTCGTCAACACAGGTGCCGCACAAAGTACAGTTGTCGTTGACTACAGCGTGTCCTTCTACGACCGCAATAGCGTCAAAGGGACAATTCTCCTCACAGACACCGCAACCGGTACACGCTTCAATATCAATAAGTAACATAATATATAATTAGGGTTCGGGGTTCGAGGACAGGGTTCAGGTTATTTGTACTCTACATTCTTCAAATTCTGAACGTTTAATTTTTAAAGCAGCCCCTCAATCTTGCTCACCAGCTGATCGACCTGCTCCTCGGCAGAACCCGAAAATATCATCCGATCCCCGCGTGGTTCCGGAGAGAAGATCCTCACTACCTGGGTTGTTGATCCCTTAAGCCCCAAGGAATTTGGATCAGCCTCGATATCCTCGGCCGTCAGGGTCAGGATGCTGATCTTTTTCGCCTTCATCTTCCCTTTGAGAGACGGGATACGAGGGTCATTGATCTCTTTCACCACAGTCAGCAGAGCAGGAAGAGCAACCTCAACCTCATCATAACCGTCATCCATCAACCGCTCTAATCGGAGCATGTTGTCGGCATATGTTGCAATCTTTCTTGCATAAGCAACAAACGGAATATCCAAACGTTGCGCAAGCCCCGGTCCTACCTGAGCGGTATCGCCATCAATCGCCTGTTTCCCGCAAAGGATCAAATCAAAGTCGCCTATCTTTTTAATCGCCATTGCCAGGGTATAGGTGGTGGCCCAGGTATCAGCGCCGGCAAAGGCCCGGTCAGACACCAGCACCGCCTCATCCGCGCCGCAGGACACGGCATCACGAAGGGTTGTCTCCGCCTGTGGAGGTCCCATGGTAATCACGGTGACCGTGCCGCCATACTCTTCCTTCAACCGGACAGCCTCTTCAAGGGCATGGCGGTCATAGGGGTTCATAATACTCTCGACCCCTTCCCGGCTCAATGTATTCGTTTTCGGATCCAGACGGACGTCCTTGGCGTCCGGAACCTGTTTTACACAAACTATGATTTTCATCAGATTCTCGTATATTCCTTGTTCAATTCCTGGCCCACAACATTACGCTGAATCTGGTTCGTTCCTTCATAAATCTGCAGAATCTTTGCGTCACGCATCATCTTTTCCACCGGATATTCACGCATATAGCCATAGCCGGCCATGACCTGAACAGCGTCGACGGTGACCTTCATTGCCATGTCAGTGGCAAATACCTTGCACATTGACGAGGCCTTTGACATATCTTTCGGATGGGCATCGATGTGCCTGGCCGCACTATAGACCAAAGCTCGAGCCGCCTCAACCTGAATAGCCATATCCGCCAGCATATGCTGCACGGCCTGAAATGAAATAATCGGTTTGCCGAACTGCACTCGCTGTTTTGCGTAAGGAACCGCCTCATCAAGCGACGCCTGGCCAAGCCCGACGCCAAGAATGGCAATACCTGGTCGTGACTTATCAAGCGTTTTCATGACTGTAATAAAGCCCATTCCGACCTTGCCGATCAGACGGTCCTTAGGGATACGGCAATCCTTGAAGATCAGTTCGCGGGTGGAAGAGGCGCGGATACCCAATTTCTTTTCCTTGGGGCCGTAAGAAAAACCAGGGTCGGTATCCTCAACGATAAACATGCTGGCGCCCCGGGCCCCTTTGCTGCGATTGGTCATGGCGACAACGGAATAGATCTGGGCCTCGCCGGCGTTCGTTATCCACTGTTTTGTACCGTTCAGCACCCACTCATCACCGTCCAGCACCGCGGTGGTCTGGATACCTGAGGCAT
>DAOVSZ010000298.1 GCA_030627725.1 Desulfobulbaceae bacterium | reverse complement strand
GCATATAAATGCTCTTAAGTTATCAACAGCAAAACATTATTATATACTGCAAAACGATGAAGTTTGAAAGGTAAAAGAAACCTTAAATTCTACATAAATCCCTCACCAT
Source organism: Desulfobulbaceae bacterium (assembly GCA_030627725.1). Classification (GTDB taxonomy): domain Bacteria; phylum Desulfobacterota; class Desulfobulbia; order Desulfobulbales; family DAOVSZ01; genus DAOVSZ01. The sequence continues at coordinate 3,336 of DAOVSZ010000298.1, read as the reverse complement.
GTTCCGATTGACAAGATCCTTTGGTAAAGGGTAACTTTTAATCTATGATTTCAATAACCCGAAACTCGATACCAGAAACTCGAAATACCGTTTCTCTCCTGCTCCGCACCGGTATCCTAACAATACTTACACTCTTTTTTTCTCCCCTGACCCATGCGTTTACACAAGAGCTTTCCTGCGCTGAAAACTCCCTGCGCCTCGGGATGTCCACCGCCTTGACCGGGCCTGCTGCCCATCTTGGCAAAAACATGCGCACAGGCATTCTGGCGGCGCTCAATGAGGCAAACGCAAAAAATGGTATCGCAGAAAAAAAACTCTGCCTCATCGCCCTTGACGACGGGTACGAACCTTCCAGGACCGTACCGAATATGCATTCCCTGATTAAAGAAAAGAACGTTCTTGCCCTGATCGGAAATGTCGGGACCCCTACCGCTATCGCGGCCATCCCTATCGCCAACAGACTTAAGACCCCGTTTTTCGGCGCCTTTACCGGCGCCGGGGTACTCAGGAAAACCCCTCCGGACCGCTATGTCATCAATTATCGGGCCAGTTATGCCGAAGAGACCGCAGCAATGGTACAGGCCCTTATTGTCAATGGCGGACTCAAGCCGGAGGAAATAGCCTTTTTCTCCCAGCGCGACGCGTATGGCGACGCCGGTTTTATCGGCGGCATCACTGCCCTTAAAAAACACGGGCTGAAAAATGAGAATGCGATCGTACATGGCCGCTATGAGAGAAACACCCTGGCAGTTGAAAACGGCCTGGCAGACATTCTTCTTACCGACCCGCTCCCGCGAGCCGTGATCATGGTTGCCGCATATGCTCCCTGCGCGCTTTTTATCCGGCTGGCAGAAGAAAGCGGACTTAAAGCCCACTTCCTCAATGTCTCCTTTGTCGGGGCCGTCCCTCTTGCCAGGGAACTCGGAGCAGATGGCGACGGGGTCATTGTTACACAGGTCGTCCCCCATTTCTCATCCGACCTTCCGATAGCGCATGATTTCCGTCGTGCCATCCATGGAAACGATCCTGACGCCACCCTCACCTTCGGCGCCTTTGAAGGGTACATTGCCGCTCGGATCCTTCTTCGTGCGCTCAAACAGATCCCCGGACCTCCGGACAGGGAAACGATTATTGACTCTCTGGAGAGACTGGGAGAATTTGATATCGGGCTCGGGGCGCCACTCAACCTCGATTCTAAAGAACATCAGGCAAGTCATCGCGTCTGGCCGACAATCATCAGGAAAGGCAGGGTCGTGCCATTTCAGTGGAAGGAGCTGCCCCGACTGCCATGAAAGAACGGTATCGCTTCACTGAAAACAGGTCCCCTTCCCACCTGGTGTGGATCATCACCTTCCTGGGACTGTTTACGACAATGATCATGGCCATGATAGTCTGGTGGACCCTGGCTGATATTCGCCGCGACCGGGAAGAACTCTACAACCGGCAGAACGAATTCTCGGAACTCAAAAGCAACCTCTTGAACACGCTTGACATTGAACAATGGGAACTCTCCAGCCTGCTCGCCGGAAAGGACATTGAGCACCCCCTGCGCCATGAAGAACTCTCAACACTGATCGAAAAATACCGCCGGATAAGCCATAACTTAGTGCCGGCTGAGTCATTAATTCTGTTAGAAAACAGCATTTATGGACTGACCCGCTTCCGTCAAAAATGTTTTCAATGGCAGGACGACTACAATAAGACGCTTGCCAGTGCGCCGGCCATCCAGAAAAAAATGGAGACGCTTCTGCGTCAAATGGATGAGACCGTGAGCAAGGCAGAGGGGAAACAGCGTCTGGAGCGAGCAACCCGAATTCTCGATATCCGGGACACGGAACATATGAAACAGACATTCTCCCGTAAATTTCTGCTTCAACTGGCCTCAACCCCTGATATGTCTTCCGTCCGCCGCGACATCAATGACCTGTCGCTTCTCTATGAAAGGCTTCGCGGCGCTGAAAAAATCGACAACCTCACCCACCTCAAGGACAACAGCCTCCGGACGACCCTTGCCAGACTCAAGCGCATCGCGACTCTCTCACCAGAAGACCAGACGGCCTCTGTCGTATTTCTCCGTGACCTTCTGGCCGCCTGTGAAACAACCCTCTTCGGCGTCGGCTATACAATTGATCTTGATCACCAAATCATTATTCCCGGACAAGGTGGACTGTTCAACCTCTCTACGAACAAACTCACGCAACGAAACGAACAGGAAGAACTCCGGTCCGAGTTCATAACCGTTTTTGACGCCATCCGCGATGCAGTGCAACAGATCTCGGAGAACATTGAATCACTCACCAAAATCGAGACCATCAAGGTTGAGTCTTCCCTGAAGAGAACATGGAAAATAATCCTCTTTGTGGGCGTGGCAACAGGGATCATATTCCTGATTATTTCCCATCGGATCATCAGTGCAATCAAGATGCAGATCAAGGCGATCGAGGACACGAACATCATGCTGGACAACAAGACAAAGGCCCTTCTTAAAAGCGAACAGGCGCTGCAGCAATCCGAAGAAAGACTCCAAGACCTGTCTTCAAGCCTTCTTTCCGCCCAAGAACATGAACGACGGAGAATCTCGCTTGAGCTCCATGACGAGCTCGGCCAGTCAATGGCTGCCCTGAAACTTCAGATCAGCTCCATTGAAAGAAAAATGAGCACACTTTCTCCAGAACAGGTAAAGGCAGAATGCAACAACGTCCGCCAGTACATCAATGAGATCATTGAAAATGTCCGTCGTCTCTCTCGGGACCTGAGCCCTGTTGTGCTTGACGATCTCGGCCTGGAAGCCGCGATCGAGTACCTTGTGAATAATTTCTCAAAACTGAACAATATAAAAACAATGGTAACGCTCCCTGAAATAAACCATCTCTTTTCACAGGAATCCCAACGGCACATCTACAGGATTCTTCAGGAGTCTCTCAACAATATCAGCAAACATTCCAAAGCCGGATCCATCTCGCTTCTTGCTGAAAAAAAGAAAGACCTTGTCGCTTTTACGGTCAAGGATGACGGCGTGGGATTTGATGTCGAGGAAATCATCTCCACGAAGTCGTCCGACAAGGGAATGGGGCTTACAACAATGGCTGAAAGGGTCAGGATACTGGGCGGCAGCATTGATATCAGGAGTCATGCCGGCAAAGGCACTGCAATAACCTTTACGGCTCCTATGTAGAGAGAAGTTGCAACAAATTCATTTTTCGGATATTTTTTTATGATCTCTCTTAGACTAAAAAACAAGGAAATTGTTATGTCGATACATCACATCATTCTTGCTGATGATCACGCCTTGATCAGGCAAGGTCTGAAAATGATCATCGAAGAGGACACCTCGCT
>DAOVSZ010000110.1 GCA_030627725.1 Desulfobulbaceae bacterium | reverse complement strand
GTGCGGGTCTTGCCGGTGCCGGCGCCTGCGATGACCAGAACAGGTTTGTCAACAGTGGTGACCGCCTCGTACTGCGCCAAGTTGAGGGCATCTTTAAAAGAGGATGATACGGTTGGCTGCGGACGGATATCATCCGCAGGAAAAAGTGACTGCTGCATGCATGGTTACCTACATTCTGTCATTTTGTTCAAAATAAAGCTGAATTCTATTCTCTTTTGCACAGGAGTAAAAACAAATAAATATACCATAGTAATGAACAACATGCAGGGAAAATAATTCCTTAAATTTCATGTAGTTCAAATTCCTCACATTTTTCAATTGAGATGATTGAGAAAATAAGATATTTTATCCGTCACAGCATACTGTCATTAAAAAACACAACGGAAATACAGAGGTAAAGAATGAACGTTGACAGACTGAAAGAACTCTTCACAAATGACACGTTAAACTCTCTCTTCCCTGAAGACCGCGCTGATCAGTTTTTTGACGCGTTATTCGGCGATGCATCAGAAGGAGCGTTTGATATCAACCTGGAATACGACCGGGCCGAAGACGGCGCAGGCAATATCCACTTTAAGCTTATGCTTATAGAACGACCAGGGAAATGCCTTGCCTGCAACCTGACCTATGGGCTGCCGGAGGTTTTCTCACGTCATCCGATTATCAATATTAATGGAGTAGTGCAGGAAATAGATAAACTTCTTGGCGATGATATCCAGTGCACAGGATGGAAGCTTGGAAGCACGATCTCCGCCTCAAGCAGTCTCCATATAATTCCTGTGATTGTTTCTATTTCGTAAGGGTTTTAGGCCGGAGACCGGTAGGCTTCCGCCTTCTAACTTCTCACTTCTGCCTTGCCCTTTTTAAAACTTCTCAGCCAGCTTGTTGTCAATGACATAGATACAGACCTCCTGGGCTCCCTGCTGGTTGTACCTGGACTTCGTGCACAGGTTATCAAGCAGGAAGGTCACATCGTTCCGTATCTTCTTATCATAGGTCTTAAACGCTTCGCTCTTATAGTCTTTTATGGCACGTCTGAAATTCTCATTCTTCAAAAAGGGATCCAGGACCTTTTCCTTCAGGTTATAGACATACTTGTCATGAAGGGCCTCAAACAATTTTGTCTCGGCGAGATCCTTGCCGTCCTGCATCATCTCCTGGGTCAGAGTGACGGTTGTATACGTCTTTTGGGTGTCCTTTCTGAATGTGGGCCTGTCCGCCTTTTCTCCCAAGAGACGGCTCTCTATGCCTGAGAGAAATTCTTCGGTAATCTCAAGGTTGTCGCCGGTGAACTTGCAGGTCTCTTTTGCGCCGAGCTCAAAATTCACAGCAAAGATATAATTCTGGATGTCCCGTGCAATCTGCTCTTCGTTGTAATAATAAAGCGCTTCCTTGACCTCATGCAATATCTTGTAATTGTACATCTTTACAACCGAGTCAAGAAAACCCTTTGGGACCGGATCGCTTTTGTCCTTGATATGTTTTTCGAAAAATTTGCAGACCATGGACATGGTAATCAGCCTGTCCGACTTGGCATAGGTAGAGTAAAACTCATGGAAGATTTTGATCGAATCACGGCCGGAGAAACCGCTCCCGCCCTCTTTTTCAGACTCATCAATGATCCTGCGGCGGCGTTTTGCGTTCAGTCTTTTTCTGTCCTCTTCAGAGAGCCAGTTGGGGATATACCCCGTATATATCTCCATCTTGAGCAGGTGCAGATTCTCATCACAGTACATACTGTATTTCTTCGGGTCCTCAATCCACTCCAACATGGCCTCGGACTTCTTGTTGAGGCGTGACGCAATGATCACCCTGGCAAAATTATGCATCACCCAGGGGAGAAAACTTGCATCTATGTGTTTGCCGAAGATATTTCTATAGATCTGAATCTCGGTTTTGAGATCAAGAACATAGGGTATCTTAATATATTCAATACGGTCCGAAAAGGACTGGAACTCACCGATATTCTTCTTGTCTTCCGGATTCATCAGCGCAAAAAGAAGTGAGTTGACTGACTCCTCGATATCGTCAACCTTATGGACCCCTTCGCTGATAATGTTGTGGAGCTCAATCATCCGTTCAGTGTTATGCCCTTTGATATCCATAAGGGCATACACGCCGTTGTTGGTCTTTGCATAGCGGGAGTAGACATATTTCACCTGATTGCTGTCGTTAAACAGGCCGTTTATGCCTCGCTGCAGCAGGGGATTGGTGATGACATTATGCCGGATAGGTTTGTCGCCCGGGCTGAAAACACTGACCCCTTCGCCAACCCTTCGGTTGAAACGATAAGGACGCGCATAAAGACGTCCAAGAACACGCAAGGGGTTCTTGAACTTCATCAGCATTGAGTCGTAGAGGGAACTGCAGATAGTGCAGGGGGTGTCATGAAAAACCCACTCATATTCCTTTTCCGTAAACAGTTTCCATTTAAACTCATCATTTTCGAACACATCATCGAAAAACTGGCGCCGGTAATGTTTGGGGATCATCAGGATGGGGTTGTCATGACTGGGGCACGGCACCTCAATATACTCGTCGGAAAAGGCGGGAAGGCTGCTTGCTTCAGCCATCTGCTCGACATTTTCGTCCGGTCTTCCGAGCGCCTGCTGTAATTTTTCTAAGAGATTGTCCTTGCCGTTATCGAACATCGGTCCCAAACCCTTTCGTTTAAAGCGCCAGACCGTTTCATAACGCGTCCCCTCTTCCGAGTTGACATAATTTTCGAATTTGAGCAGAAGATTATTCAGAAAAGTGCTTTTTCCACTGCCGTGCGGACCTTCAAACACATAAATCTTGTTCTGTTGCGCGCCGACTCGGAGCGCCTCGACAAGGTTGACCAGTCTGTTTGCAAAAAGCCGATCGGCAAAGAACGGATGATCGAGCTCCTCGACAAAAAGCTTGTAACAGTCATAGTCAACGTAGTGAATGGATTCAGGATCATCCGGATACTCATCTTCACCCTCGCCAATGTAGAAATGAATCATGTCATAGAAGGCCTGGAAGACGTTTCTGATCTGGCGGATCGGGTCGTTAACGAGTAGTTTTACATACTCCTCAAACGGTATCGGCGGGTGCTGTTCCTCCTCGCTTAACCCCCGGCAGAGTTTATTCATCGCCTCTCTGAGGTTACTCATGAATGATTCCTTAGGGACGTCCCTTATTCGTAAATATTCGGCTTTATGCAGAAAAACACTTAAAACCACCGAGTTGTAACTGTTTGGCATCACCCCATATTCGTGCAAGCAGGCTGGCGAATCTATAGCTGGCTATGTGAGCCGGCCTGATCGTGCGAAGATGGGGTGATGCCGAATAGTTACCCTTATTCGATAGGTTTTTTGGTGAGCTTACGGTCTTCCATTGTGTACACGCTGCGCTTCCAGGTGATTTCCTTTTTCTCTTCCTCCTCTTCTTTTTTCGGAGCAGCCATGCCGAACATGAAATCCTGCCGCTGCTGCTTCGGGGGCGCTGCCACTTCACTCGTTTCAAGCTGCACCGGCCCGCCCCAGAGATACCCGATGCCAAGCATGGTATTAAAGATAAAATCATTCACCAGTTGTTTTCCTTCGAACATGTGGTTGAGATACAGGGTATTTACACCCTTGATGTCGACCTTCATGTTCGGCGGGTGGTACAGCTGGTCCTGGACCATCTGTTTGTAGTCCTTTGCCTTTCTGCTCTTGACATAATACTGCCATGTCATCCGCTGCTGGTTCAACCGCTTGCCGGCGACAAACAGCTTGTTCTTGTTCACAAAATCCTGGTCTATAAAGGTGTTTATAAAGGTAAAATCAGAGTAATTCCGGCAGACATGGAAGAGATACTCCAATCCGTCACCAGAACCCTTATCATATGATTTCCGATCTTCCGCATCACCGAGTCTCTGAAAGTCAAAAGAAAATCTGTCCTTGTCCGCCATCTCCTCAAGATAATAATACAGACGCATGCCAAGCGCATAGGGGTTCAGGCCAACCCGCGGCATTGAAGTGACACCGGCATTGACACGCGCAAAATCAACTTCATGCCCTTTTATCCTGTCATCCCGCAGGAACAGGACCTCGTGCCAGTAGCTCGCCCATCCCTCATTCATTACTTTGGTGCGGATCTGCGGCTGGAAATAGAGCGAAGTTTTCCGGATCACCTCCATGATGGAGATCATCCACTTGTTTTCTTCTTTGTTTAAAAATTCCGAATGTTCGATCAGGAACTGGACCAGATCAATATTGTGACCTGGTTTTTTCTTGATGTGTTTCAGATAAAGGGCCTCAAACTCAGGATATTTCTTGTTTACCTCTGCAAAAAATGTCTGCTGCCCGGAATCACCGACCTCTTTGACACATGCATTATATCTCTCAATCTCCTGAATATATTTCGATATCTTGAGCTTCTTCTCTGACTGCAGAAAGACGTCAAAATAATAATCGAGCATCTTACGGTGGCTTGTGGCATAGGGGCGTGTCAAGCTGGATAGCGTTTCGTAAAAGCCAACGAGGTTGTCAATTCCACGGGTGAATTCGATGATATAGTCCGCCCATCTTCCCTTTTCCGACCTGAGATTGGCTATCATGCGCTTGTCGGAAAGGGCCAAGCCGGTAAAATCATACTCCCAGGTATGGCGAAAAAAGAGGTTGTTCTGAAAGAAATCAATATGGCCCAAGACGTGATAAAAAATCATCACGTTCAACCAGTCAGGGTTGTTGTCGTTATAAAAAGAGATCGCCGGTCTGGTGTTGATGACCGTTTCGTAAGGGTTGCTTGGATAGAGCTCGTACCTGCCCTTTTCCTTGATGACCTCGACATCCTGGACCCAGTAGTCATAAAGGGTCGGGATCATCACCTTGGGCGTCAGTTCGATAAGGTCCCGGTTGGTAACGATGTACTCCAGGGACTCATCCTGAAAGGAAAGACCTGCATCACGGGCCCGTTCCTTGCAGCCCTCCATGATCTTTTTTGTATGTTGGTCTATGAGTTCCATAATAGTAACATGTTTAAAGGTTCAGGGTTCAGGGGTCAGGGGTCAGGGTTTAATGATACTGATCGAATTAAGATACGCAGTTTAAAACCTTGAACCCGAAACCTGGAACCTGGAACCTTCCGGCTCAGCCGGGATTATGAAATAAGTTTCTTTATCCCCTCTATCAGTCTTTGTTCGTCAGCTTCCTTCTGCATGACATCCATCCGGATGATGTCCGGCTTTTCTTCCAACAGTTTTGATTTTTTAAGATATTTCTCCACTTCAGTGTTGCCGCTTGTGCCGTAGCCGTTCTCAGCAATGGTCACCCCGATGCGATTTGCATAAACCATCATCTTTTTTAACTCCGGGATTGCCTCTGTGCCTTCCGTATCCCAGTCATCGCCGTCAGTGCCGTGAAAGACATAGATGTTGTTGTCCTTGGCCAGGTTCTCATTGGAAACGATCTCATTGACCATCTTGTAGGCGGATGAAACCTGGGTGCCGCCGGCCACCTTGGAGTTGTAGTAGGTGTAAAAATCTTCAACCTCTTTTGCCTCGGTGTCATGGAGAATGAAACGGGACTCGACCTGCCTCGAATACTGATACAGGAGCCAGCTGTAAATGAGCACATGCTGGGTGACAACGAGTTCGGTAGGCTTGCCTCCCATGGAACCGGAATAATCACGCAGAAAAAAGACCACTGCCTGGGATTCGAAATCTTTCTCAGCAGAGAGGACGCGATAGATCTTATCATTCGGTGAAATAACAAAATCACTTGGATCAATATCAGACTGCCCCTGGACAATGCCCAGCGCGATATTGGTCTCAACGATCTTGCGCAGGGTGGCTTTTTTGTCAAGGAACTGGCCAAACCCACGGTTCTTATCGGTCAGATCATAGGTGTAGCGGGTAAGTGAACGTTTTTTCCCTTTGTCCTTCAGGTTAGGAAGCTCGAACTGTTCGGTCAGGATCTTACCGAGATCATAGGCATTTGATTCCACCTCATGGCCGGCGCCTTCGCCCTCCCCGGGGCCGGAGCTGTCTGCCTCTTCATCACGTATCGGCTGTTCGCCGATCACATCACCTTCCTCCCCTTCACCCGATCCTCCTGCCGACCCGCCCTCCTCCGGCGGCTCCGTGGAGGGGTCATGAATAAACTTCTCCTCAACCGTTGTCGGCACCACAACAACCTTGTCCTTGCTGTCCCGGCCGGGTTTGATCATCTTGCCGACCCGGATTTTTCTCGGGAAACCGTCCTCTTCGCGTTGTCTGTCCCGGGTAAGAAGTTCGTCAATGGAGCGGATTTTCGACACATAAGGTATCTCGATGGAGCAGATCGCCTGCAGGGTGGCAAGGTCATTAAAGGAGTATATGGATTTTGCCGCATCCGGTGAAATTGAATATGAGGAAACGCCGACCTTGTTTGCAGCCGGCACGATATGGCCATGCTCGGAGTCGTCAAACAACTCCAACCGGAACTTGAAGTCCTGTTCGTCGGTCAAGCCTTCTTCCTTTAACCGGTTATAGAGCGCAAGCAGTTTCTGGTCCATATCAGTAATGTCAACCTATGTAAGTGACTTTCAAGCTTCTGCCTTCTAACTTCTACCTTCTGCCTGGTCTTAACTCTCATCCTCCTGGGTACAGAAATATTCGATCGTCTTCTGTGCGCAGGTGTTGCAGTAATGCAGTTTCTTCAGCATGGTGTCTATCATGCGGTCGTAAAGTTTTTGGTTCTCTTCATTGGTCCGGTTCGCCAGGGCGCCGATAAGGCTGCCGGCGCCTGCAATATCGGATTTGAGGCGGACATCGGTCACCGCCTTGACAAGTTCGAGGTTGTCCATGAAGTCATAATCAGGATCAACCGAAATCTTCTGGCCGTAGATCTTTCTGACCGTAGTCCGGAAGGTTTCCTGCTGTTCAAGCGTTTTAAGGCCCAGTCTCTCTTCAACGGAATTTATGAATCTCTCGTCGATCTTTAAGGCTTTGAGCTTTCCTGACTGCGGGTCCTTGTATTTCCACATCCTGTCCGGGCCGAGATTCTCCGCATCAATACCGATGACCATATTGACGTAGTTCATAACGTCCTTCTTAATCGCCAGGGGCTCATCCATGTAGGCGTTGAACATCTCGGTCATGATCCGTTCGCGATACAGGCCTTTTCCAATTTTCAAATCTTCGAGATATTTCGCCCGGTCATTGGCATCAATAACATAATCCAGAATGACCCGCTCGATCGCCCTGAAGACATCATAGGCAAACATACAGCGGCCCTCGTTGGTCTCGGAATTCTCAAGGATAAGCTGGATCGCCCTACCCAGATTACGTTGACCAAGCCCTTTCTGTCCGAAACGATTTGTGATATCAGGATCCTGGTTGAGCGTATCAATAACCTCGGACAGGGTCTTGATGCTCTTTTCTCCGGCAACCTCTCCGGCTGCAAGTTTCAGGGTCTCAATCGGCGTCAGCTTCTCGGAACGCGGCAGACGGGACAGGACCACAGCAACAGACGAGGCATAGTTGAGGTTGGGATCCTGGTGCATGGGCTTCTGGTCCAGGGTCGTTTTTTCCTCACTTCCTACCGCATAGGCGGTAAGCTGGTTCTGGAGCTTATAATCGGTATTATGGGAGACGTAGCAGACCCGGCACCTATCAACAATCGGCGCCTCTTCCTTCTCGGACAGAAAACGGTTGAATTCAGAGTTGTTGCTGGTGGCCACGATCAGAGTGTCAATAGGCCATTTATACCCGTCGATCTCAATCGTACGGTTCTGGATGACGCCGAGATAGACCTGGACAAGGTCTTTTTTATTCTTGAAGATTTCATCACTGAAATGGATGCCGCCGCCGGCAACCCTGGCCAGAGCGCCACGCCTCAAGTCAAAGCGGAACGGGTTGTTGGTATCGGTGATGTGAAGCAGACGCTGGATCGATTCCTCCCCGAGCAGGTCAACGGATGATGAGGTAATCTTATCTTTAGCCGGATATTTTCACGTGGCCGCGACAAGGGTATCAGCCGATGGGACTCTAATAATCTCTTCAAAGTTGATCAGCGCCTCTAGCTTACCGTTG
>DAOVSZ010000317.1 GCA_030627725.1 Desulfobulbaceae bacterium | reverse complement strand
ACCATGAAATCTCTTGGCAGGGGACGTTTTGTCGTCAAGTTGAAGGCCTATCTGAAGACAAAGGAGCACAAGAGGGTGTATGTTGACGGGAACGGCAACCCTTACTATGAAGTGACGAATGTGGCCCCCTTGCATGGGATCAACGGGCTTACCGGACAGCTTATGAACGATCTTAAATTTATGCCTGTACGGGACCTGCAGTTACCTCCTCCACGGCCGGGACGGGACAGCGGCCTTGACGATGAGGATGAACCCTGGCTTATCCTCGATGCCAGGAAACTCTCGAAACTGGCTAAGTTGAAGCCGGCTCTCTTCCCTAAGATAGTGAGCAGAACCGGCGAGACGATTTATCAACTTCAGGATGTGGATGATCAGGCGCTCAAGGAAAGAGGCATGGCGCGGTATGTGACCTCTGACGCGCCTGCCGACAGGCTTGGAAATTATACAGACACGGTTAAAAACTTTTTTGCCCGGTTTTCATCTTTTCTGCCGATCAGTGAGGCATACGCCCAGCAAACGGAAAGGAAAAGACGTAAACGTCGACAGTATATCGTCAAGGAGGTCTCTGATGTCCGTGGCCTCTCCAATACCAATCTTGTAATCAGTGAAAACGATGCCCGAGATCTCAAAGGTGAAAATGCCTCCTCCCGGATTCTCAGTAAATGCCGGGTAGTGGTGGTTGCTTCAACCTCTATAGGAGGCGTTGAGGGCAGTCTGCAGCGCTATCTGGCAATGCTTGACTGATTTTTAGGCCGATGATTTCGATCAAGCAGTTCAGGAAAATTCAGGTTGTCCTGACAATTCTCTGCACCGTGCTGGTGATTGCCGGCGTTCTTTTTGCCTACCATGCAGGCTATCTTCGGGGGGCCGACAACAGTATTTTTGATCTTCATGTCAGGTGGAGAGGCCCGGTTGAAACTTCGGATAAAATCGTGCTTGTCCTCATGGACGACAAGAGCTCCAAGGAATTGGGCCGGACCAAGGGGACCTTCCCGCGTCGTTATTATACCGAGGCGTTAACGAATTTGTGTCAGGCGGGCACCGAGATTATCGGGCTCGATGTCATCTTGTCTGCCGCGGATACCGATCCGCAGGTGGATATTGATCTTGCCAACGCTATTTACGACTGCAACAACGTCGTCCTGGCCCGGGTCTCATCACTGCAGGGCGTTGGTGAGATATCTCCCCTGCCTCTTTTTCAGGAGGCGATGATCGGAGACGGCTTTATTGATGTCCCGCTTGATCAGGACGAAATATTACGAAAGATCCGGTTCCTGAATGCCAAACCGCTCGAAGACGGCGCCCTGCAGCTCTTTCCTTCCTTTTCCCTTGAACTGGCCCGGACCTATCTCAACCTCGATTTTCAGTTTGATTTTTCGGAAGAAGATCATTTTCTGCTTGGGGCTGCCGGAGAAGAGCAGCTTCTTCTGCCGTATCCGGAACTCTTGATCAATTATCATGGTGATTTCACAGCCTTTCCCCGGCTCTCCTATGTTGATGTGGTCAAGAATCGTTTTGCCCCGGAAGCGGTACAGGGGAAACTTGTGCTGATCGGAAGCAGCATCGCTATCCAGAAGGATTTTTTCAGAACACCCTTTACCCGGTTTGCCACAGAGAAAAAAGCATTTTCCGATAGATTCAAGGCCGTGATTACAGGAATACGAAAGAACAAGGACCTTGGCGTCTCGTGTCATGCCCACGCTGTGGAAACCATATTGAGTCAGCGTTTTATTTACAGAATAGACAAACATCTGATTCTCTCAATGATCGTCCTGCTTGGGATTGCGTCAGTCCTGTTCTATCTTCCTGCTCTTGGAATGATGAGAGAAACTTTTGTTCTGTGTGGTATTACGGCATCCATTGTCTTTGCGTCCCATTTTTCTTTTCAGAACAACCTGGTCTGGGTTGACATCGCTCCGCTGCTTGCAGTGCTTTTTTTTCAATTTATTGTCGGCGTTTCCTTGCAGAAGGTCATGCATAAGAAAAAGACCGCCATGGTCACCGACTTGTTCGGCAAATATCAGTCACCAAGCGTTGTCAATAAACTGGTCAAGGGAGACATTGAGATAGCGCTTGAAGGGCAGCATAAGGAACTCAGTATGCTGTTTTCCGATATCCGTTCTTTTACCACCCTGTCTGAAGAACTCGGCGCCAAGGATACCGGCCGGTTGCTGAATGTCTATTTTGATGCCATGATTCCGATCGTTTTTGAGCATGAAGGCACGCTGGATAAGCTCATGGGAGACGCGGTCATGGCATTTTATGGAAGCCCGGCCGATGTGCCGGAGCATCCTGCAAAGGCGGCAATAACCGCCCTTGAGATGCTGAAAAAACTTGAATCGTTGCGGAAACTTGATGTCCCGGGGATTGAGAGGCTTGCGATCGGGATCGGGTTGAACACCGGTGAGGTGACAGTGGGAAATCTCGGGAGTTACGCCTTTATGGATTACACGATCATCGGTGATGCGGTGAACCTTGCCTCTCGTCTTGAAGGGTTGAACAAGGTATACCGCACCCAGATTCTGATCACTGAATTTACCGCTGAAAGACTGGACGCCCGATTTCTGGTGCGGGAACTCGATCTTGTCCGGGTCAAGGGAAAACACAAGGCAATTGCCCTCTTTGAACTGGTCGGGTATAGCGCGGAGATAGCTGATGAAAAGAAACGAGTACTGGCCCTCTTTGAGGCCGGGCTTGCGGCATACAGGAATCAGGAGTGGGCGCGCGCGGAGAGCGAGTTTGCAGAGGCCCTTGAAATTGACCCAAAGGACGGTCCTTCATTGCTTTATATTGAACGGGCACACCAGATGAAGGCCGAGCCGCCTGTGGGGGACTGGGACGGAGTGACTACCTTTGGTCACAAGTGAGGATATATCGCGATCCCCTTGAGAACGGAAGTGTCGCGGTAACTTCATGGTAACTATTCAGCTGCACTCCATCTTCGCCCATTTCGGCCTGCTCGAATAGCACAAGTATGCTTCGCACGCCTAAATGAACGAATATGAAGCACATCTGAAAGTTACAGGATGGAGTTTAGGCCATGTTTGCTGCTCCACCTGAATAGTTACACTTCATGAAACTCTGCGGTGAAGAGACAAGACGATAGAGATTTTCATTTT
>DAOVSZ010000003.1 GCA_030627725.1 Desulfobulbaceae bacterium | reverse complement strand
TGGCGCACACGAGCAATTGAAGGAGCTACAGCGCTCGCCTCATCAATCAGCCTTTTCAACGTCTCTTTGTACTCTTCGACCTCCACACTTTTCCTCCGAAACGAAATAAGAGTTTTTGCGGCGCGAAGCCGCCGTCAAAACTCCAGTTGTACTGAACCGCCTTCGCGATTCGCCTCCTTGGAGTTTTATCGAAGTTACTTCTTGTTTTTATCGAGTATATGAGGGCAAGATGAGGAGGTCAAGGGGTAATTGACCTGATATTCGGTATATTTTAATCAGTGGAGATATGATTGTTGAGATGCCTCTACAGGTAACATGAGGTGACACGTGCCTTTTTTCTTCGGCAAAACATAGTTGTCCGTTGGCGCTGTCGGATTTTTTTTGAAACAGCGCCTGCAAATATGCAACGACATCTCTGTAATAACACAAAGTGTATGATGTCCTGCTCGCAGGCTTAAAAATTGACTTTCTGATGATGCCTACCCTATATACGTAACAACAGGAAATATTGAAAGAAAAAGGTTCATAGTCTTTGGCCCAGTAATCAAATTTTCCCTCAAATACACTGGACAATCTGGAATATAGATATGTTGACTTTTGGGTTCTTAAGAAATAATTCCCCTTTTACGGAAGCATAATTTTGGTAAACGGACGGAGTGATTATGATGCCTTTTCCTGGTAAAAGGATTTTGTGGTCGAAACCTTGTGGTCAGGGTGGTGCTTGCACGTCTTCATGCAGAATCCGAATCTGAAATGGAACAAAAACAAGCAATCATCGCAGAACCTGGGAAACTCAAGTTTCTTCCTCCTTCTCTTGTCCCTGATCAGACACCAGTAAATAACGAAGAGGAGGGCCACGATAATCAGCCCGTTCGTATAGGCGATCAACTGTTCCCCGCTGGCGGCAGAATCTAACGCCGCATCCGCAATGGCTTTGTAATAATCCATATCGCCTTTCCCTTTAAGGTTTGAGAAGAATGCTTACCGGCTTGCCTTCCTGTAATTCAAAAAAATCGCAACAGATTCATTTTTACTGTCAGCTTTGGAAGCATTCTTAGTTGACAGTTTTCATATATGACATCAAGAGATTTGTCAGCAACTTGGGGCGAGTCGTTAGCAATATAGAGCCAGATATCTGCTAAATCATGGGTTGCCTGTTCAGATATGACGAGCTTTCGCTTTTTCATACAGCAAACATCTTCTTGGCATCTCGTTTGATTTTATTAATCAGTTTCTGATCAAATTTTTGAGATTTACCTGCATCAAGTTGCTTGATTCCAACCAGCAGTTCATTCCTCAAATCTTCAATCATTTTTGAGCGTTGTTCATCTATGTTTAACTCTATCCTTTGTTTTTGTGCACAACTTGTAAAATTATCGCCAGCCCGGCAGACAGCAGACAGAGGACTGCCGCCAGGGTGAATGCAGCGGCGTAGCTGCCGGTCAGGACTTTTGCGAAGTTTCCGGCCGCAATTCCTACTACGCCTGCAATACCGTACGAGGTGAAAACCCAGCCATAGTTTGCGCCTAAGTTTTTTGCCCCGAACATGTCCGCGGTTGCGGATGGAAAGAGTGCGAAATTGCCGCCAAAATTAAAACCGACCAGCGCCGCCCCGATACTGAGCGACGCTTCCGTTTTCATCCCGGCAAGAAAGAACATGATGCCCGCCTGGAGAAGAAACATGGCGACAAATGTCGGGGTACGGCCGATCCGGTCCGAGATAAAGCCCCAGACTACCCTGCCGACCGCGTTAAAGATGGCAAGCAGCCCGACGGCAGCAGCCCCTTTCAGCATCAGAGCGCTTGTTTCCGGAGCACTCAAGGTCCTGCCTGCCTCGCGGGCAGCGGCCACGAGCTGTTCGCCTGCAAAGACCTTGATGATGCCTATGACCATAAGCCCGGCCATGGCGCCGCTGAAGAACATCAGCCAGAGGAGATAGAAGGCCGGATCTTTCAGTGTCTCCTGCCAGGTTGAATCCGGCAGAATCGTCTTGTTTGCTACAGGCGCAGTTGATGGAGGGTTGCTCAGGAGGAGTGCGCCGGCAGTCACGGCAACAATGCAGACAACCCCATGCATAATAAAGAACGGGAAGATTCCCTGTTTGCCGATATAGCCTAATGCCCCCCATGTCTGGCTGAAGAGATAGGCGCCCAGGCCGAATCCGGCTACCGCAACCCCGCTCACGAGTCCTTTATGTTCAGGAAACCATTTTACCAGGGCGGCAATGGGGCAGACATAGGCAAAACCGATCCCGGCCCCGGCCATGAAACCGATCGTGCCCCATAACAAGAGGAGCTGGTCCATTTCCGCGACCTTTCCGACATACTGGTTGCCCATCATGATCCCGGCCACAATACATGTCGTCATGATACCCATGGGTGCGTATCGGACAATGACCGACTCATCGCCAAGGTGGCCGAGAAAGGTATGAAAAACCATGAGGATGAGAACAGTCACTACGCCGGCAAAAAGCGCATGGGCGAGATAAAAGACAATGGCGTTTGACATGAGTCCCGCATAGATGAAGCCGGTACCCATCAGAAGCCCGCCGATGATTGCCGGCACCCGGGGGCCTTGGACGTCCTGCACGCGTCCGGCAATGACCATGACAGTGGCAAAACTCAAGATACAGATCGAAAAGGCATACTTCAGGATGCCCTGCTGTTTTGCAATCTCAACCTTGACCGCAGCGTCATCCGCCACGACAATGGCCCCCTGTTCAAGGGTCTCTGCGGCAAGCTGCGTAGCTTTCTGTGCCTCTGTGATTACGGTCGGGAAGATGTTAGAGGACAAGGGTTCCCAGAAGATGCTGTAGCCATAGACCGTGCCCAGGATGAGTTGGACAAGGATCGCGCCTGCCAGGACCTGAAAGCGTTTCCCTTTGCCGGGGTCTGTTAAGAGAGATGCATTGGTCGTCATGAGTTTTCCTCCTGTCCGGAACAGAGTGTGAAAAGCACGTTCACTTATTCTGTCACAACCAGGAAGAAAAAAACAAGAAAGAAGTCAACGGAAGAAGTTAAACGACAAAAAAAGACCTGTTACTGTTTCGGCGGTAACAGGTCTTTTTTTGTTTCCAGCATTCATATGCAGCGCTGTGGCATTCAATACGGCTAAGTCCCCACTGCGCTCACGGTACGGTTTATTGAAACCTCCATGGCCCTGACCGGGCAGACGGTGACACACAGGCTGCAGCCCGTGCATTTTTTTGGGTCAAACAGGACGGCCATATCCGGCCGGTGGATGAACAGGGCGCCGGTGGGGCAGATTCCGGTGCACATGCCGCACTGGTAGCATTTGTCATCATCACGTCGGATGCTGGCTGCCAGTTTCTCTATCTTGACCCCGATTTTTTTTAGATAGGAAACTCCCTTTTTGATACTGGCCTTAGTGCCCATGAGTTCTATGACCATCAGCCCTTCATCCTGTAGTGAGATGGAGGCCTGCAGAATATTGAAGTCGACGCCATACTCCTTAACAAGATTGCATATTATAGGCTGATCGATAATGTCCTTTGGAAACCGCAGTATATAAATTCGCGTGTACATCTTACCCTCCAATCCTGTAATCGAAATTTTCCTTGAAACGGTCTTCAATCTCTTGGCGTTCCGGACGATGGTTCTGGGTGCCGTGCTCTTCGATCTTGATCGCTCCCATCAGCGCTGCCAGCCTGCCGGTTGTCTCCCAGTCCAGATCGTTCATGAGGCCATAGAGGAGCCCGGCCCGGTATGCGTCACCGCAGCCGGTCGGGTCGAGAGGGGTGTCTGCTTTGGCGATCGGAATATCGATCCTGTTTGATCCTTCGCAGATAATCGAACCTTCGCCGCCACGGGTAATGATCAGGGCTTTTACGCGCTCCGCCACTTGGACCTCGTTTAGTCCGGTGCGTTCCTGAATCAACTGCCACTCGTAATCGTTGACTGTAAGCCAGGTGGCCTGGTCGATAAAGATGAGCAGTTCGTCGGCATTGAACATGGGCAGTCCCTGGCCCGGGTCAAAGATAAAAGGAATTCCGGCATCGGCAAACTGGCCGGCATGTTCGATCATGCCCTCTCGGCCGTCCGGAGACACAATGCCGATTGAAACATCAGCTGCATTTGCAACTTTATTCTGATGGGCAAAGTTCATCGCGCCAGGATGAAAGGCGGTGATCTGGTTGTCATCCATGTCTGTGGTGACAAAGGCCTGGGCTGTAAAGGCGCCTTCTACTTCAGTGACGTATTGCTGGTTTACTCCGCACTGTTCCATCCACTGGCCATAGGGGGCGAAATCCTCACCAACAGTGCCCATTGGCAGGGCATTGCCGCCTAACAGATTAAGGTTATAGGCAATATTCCCGGCGCAGCCGCCGAATTCCCGGCGCATCTCGGGCACTAAAAAACTCACGTTTAAGATATGCACCTTGTCCGGCAGGATATGATTTTTGAATCGGTCCTGAAAGACCATAATACTATCGTATGCAAAAGATCCGCAAATAAGGGCGTTCATTTATTCTCCTTTGGGGGGTATCAGAGGTACGGTATTATGTATCAGATTTTTTCAGAAATTGCTTGTTCCATCTGATCAATCAGTGTTTGCGTCGGCGCCATTGTCGAAATCTGAAAAATTTCCGAAGGTTCACATTCGTCCGGCGCTTCAAACGTATCTTTCTGTTGCAGGTAAATTTCCCAGCGGCCGTCAGAAATTGCCTGCGGGTCGCGGGCGCGCTCTTCCATCCTCCGCTTCATCTCCTGTTCCGGGCAGGCGCACAGGATAAAGAGGACCTGCGCCTTGTATCGTGCCGCCAGTTCGCGGACCCGCTGCCGTTCTTTCCTGCTTTGATAGGAGGCGTCAAGGACCACGGAATCTCCCCGGGTCAGATCGCCTTTGGCTTTTTCAAGAAGAGCGCTGTAGGTCTTTCTCGAAAACTCTTTGCTATAGATGCCCTGATCAAAGGAGTCTTGTCGGCTGTGGGCTGCAGTTGTTCCTGCAAGATCTTTGCGCACCACATCGGAATTATAGCAGAAAAGCCCGTGCCGATCGGCCCAGGCCCGGGCCAGAGTGCTCTTGCCGGAGGCGATAAGCCCGAAAAAGACATAAATATATAGCTTCTTATTCATCCAACTTCCGCATATCTCTGTGCCAGTCTAAAATATTGAGTTGCCAGGTTCAGGGACTCGGCGCGGGTTGCATCGTCAACCTCTTCTTCGTGGGCGGTCAAAAGGCCTATTTTGCCCCGGACCGTTGCCCGGTAACATTTATAAAAATTAAGGACCTGACGCAGTCCGCTGTCGCCGGAGGCCTCCTGGAACCGATTGATAAAGTACTCCGAGAGCGTTTCCAGCCCGTAATCGTCAAGATCCATGGCAAGAAACGCGACATCGTTCGCCACATCACTGTATCGGAAACGTTCGTTAAATTCGATACAGTCATAGATATAGACCTGGTCAGCAAGGCAGATATTGGCGGAATGGAGATCACCGTGACAGTCTTTGGCCCGGCCGGCCGCAATCCTCTGTTCAAACAGGGCCGTATCTTTCAGAAAATTCACGGCATAGTTTCCTATCGCATCATATTCGGCCCGGCTCAAGGCGCTGCAGCCGACAAACTGTTCGCTCTGGGCCAGATTTTCCAGCACATTGACGCTTACCGCATCGGCTGTGCACAAGGCATCGATTTTCGGCCCGCTTGCGGCCCGTTCATAAAAAGGGACCAGGATGTCAACAATACCGTCAAGTATCTCATGCGTCAGATCGCCGGCCCGTATCACCCTGTTCATCATGCGTTCGGTCGGCATGCGCACCATTCTGATGCCGTATTCGAGAGGTTCGCCCGGACCATTCAAGCTTAAAGCGCCACCGGCTTTGTTTACACTTACCAAGTCAAGATAGATGGTCGGGCAGAGGCGCCTGTTCAGAGTCAGCTCCTGTTCACAGAAGTATTTCCGTTTCTCAAGGGTCGAAAAGTCCAAGAATCCGAAATTCATTGGTTTTTTAAACTTATAGACAGAGTCGCCGGCCAGAAAAACATACGAGATATGCGTCTGAATAAGGTGAAGATCAGCCGCAGCATGAGGGTAGGATGCCGGGTCCATCAGGTGTTGGACAAATTCGGGTAATGATGAAGTCATAGTAGTATTGTTTGACAGCTCCATCTGGAAATCTTGTCCTCCGGAACAGGCACGGATGAGGGTATGAACAGAAAAAATACTCTACCAAAGGAAGGTATAAATAGCAAAATGGATTGTGGGAAGGTCTTCATTTTCGACTTGACTTTGCCTAAGGGTCTATTTAAAGCTTAACCTACATAATGATTGCCGACAAAGGAAAAAACAGAGAGACACCTGATGACAAAAAAGAGTGATTGGCTGGAACCATATCTGAACCTGAACGTTGTCGTTGATCTGGACACCGGGCATGTATTGATCGGCGAACTGCTGGAAGTTGGACCGGACCACCTGGTTTTTTGGGAAGCAGACCTCCATGACTACAGAAATGCCAACTCCCTTAAAGAAGTCTACCTGACTGAAGCTGAAAAGCATGGCATTAACGTCAACCGCCGAAAGGTGGCGGTCCCGAGGAACAGGATGCTTGCAATTTCAAGACTTGAGGACGCCAAACTCAGCTGATTGCCCGCAACTGAAGTAAAATTTTTGTGAGAAATCCTGGATTTTGTTGGAGTAGACATGAAAGTCGCGGTTGTTGCGGATATACATGGGAATTATGCCGCCTTGCAGGCTGTGCTGGCGGATATTGATAAGGAAAGAGTTGATGAAATCATATCGCTTGGAGACAATATCGGCTATGGGCCGGAGCCGGAAGAGGTTGTCAGGACCTTGCAGAAACGTGACGTTGTTTCCATCCTGGGGAATCATGAATATGCCATATTAAATGAGAGATGTTTTAAGCGGTTGAATCCGAACCCGAAAAAATCCCTTGAATTAAGCCGTGCCATGATGACCCCGGCAAGCCTTGAATACAGCAAGAGACTCCCGAAGATACTTATTCGACATGGCGCCCGTTTGGTCCACGGCTGTCCTCCTAAATCCCCGACCTCTTACCTGATCAACCCCGGCGTAGCAAAGCTTGCGAAACTCTTTGCTTCTTTTTCGGAAAAACTCTGTTTTTTCGGACACACACACACCATTGAACTCTATGATGACCAGGGACAGGCGAGCGATATGACGGTTGGCATTGGACCCTTCGACCTGAGCCCTGAAAATCGCTACCTCATAAATCCCGGCAGTGTCGGCCAGCCAAGAGACGACATTGACAACCATGCCAAATATATAATCTGGGACATGGGCAAGGCACGGATTGAGGTAAAATCAATCCCCTATGATGTGATGGATACGGTGAATAAGCTGAAAAAACTGGGATTCCCGGACTTTAATGCAGAGAGGTTGTTGCTCTGATTGTGATGAACTCTTACAGCGCGGAGTTTACCCAAATTTTATTGCCCTGGTGAACTACTACGAATAAAATACGTATGCAAAGAGATGACAGAAGACAAGAAGACGAAAAAGATCGGCAGATACACGGTTGTCGGCAGGCTGGGAAAGGGCGGGATGGGCTCGGTCTACAGAGTTATTATGCCGGTGACCGGAAAAATGGTCGCCCTCAAACTCTTAGATCCCTTTGAAACCCTGGTCGATGTCATGGGGATGGATAAGGTCGAGGCCATTTTTATCTCGGAAGCCGTTATCATGGCCCGGCTTCGCCATCCCTATATCGCGGATATCTGGGACTTTGACTATGACGAGAAGGGCCGCCCCTTTTTTATCATGGAATATTACTGCAAGAATCTCGGCACGATGATCGGCGAGCATTACCAGATAGAGCGAAAATCGCGGGTAATCAGCCCGGAAGAGGTGATTCATTATGGAAGTCAGATCATTGAGGGGCTTGCCTGTATGCACCACGCAGGCATCATCCACCGCGACATCAAGCCGTTTAACATTATGATAACCGATCTGGACACGGTGAAGATATGTGACTTCGGGATGTCAAGGCAGCGGGGCGAAAAATTTCCCGGTCCTGATACCCTCAAGGTCGGCTCGGCATATTATGCGCCGCCCGAGCAGATGCAGAACCCGGACAGCGCTGATGAGCGCTCAGACGTCTATGCGGTTGCCGTTCTTCTCTACCGGATGCTGACCGGAGAGCTGGTTGGCATGAAGAGTCTTTCGCTCAGTCGTGTTAACCCCCTCTATGACAGCGCCTGGGACAGGTTTTTTGAAAAGGGCCTTGCCCTTCAGCCGGATTCGAGATTTCCCGATGCTCCAGCCATGCTTGATGCCTTGAAGCACCTTGAGATCCATTGGGAAAACAGCAAAAAACAGGCATGCCGCATCAGGTCCGGCCTTGGGGCGGGTCAAACAGAGGCTGAATGTAAACAGCGGAATGAGCCTGTGCGCGCTGCCGGGGTCAATGCCAAGAAAATTTTTAACGTAAATGATCTCTTTCAGCCCAAAACCTATATTGCCAACCGCCTGGAAAGAAAGACGGATGAAATCATCATTGATCATGCGACCGGGCTTCTCTGGCAGTTCTCCGGGTCTGATTATTCCCTGGACAGGCAAGGGGCTGATTCTTATATCGATGAGCTCAACACCAAGAAGCACGCCGGATACGATCAGTGGCGGCTGCCGTCCGTGAATGAGCTTCTCTCCCTGATTTACGAGTCAACCAGCCTTGAAAGCCACTGTGCGCCGCAGTATTTCGAACCGACAAAAAAATGGTTCTGGAGCTGTGACTGGCGCTCAAAGACCACTGCCTGGTATGTGAATATGGACATGGGTTTTACCGGATGGCAGAACAGCCACTGTTACTGCTATGTAAGGGCGGTTGCTTTGGTTTCCGGCGCAATCTGATCTATAAGATCACAGAAGGGGTTTATCTTTTTTGATCGTTTCAGGTTTCGAATACTGGTGGCAAATTCAGGATCATTGATCTGACAGAGGACCTCCTTCATCTTGCAGAGTATCTGCATGTCGCCGCAGAAGAGCTCCTTATAGCGGCGAAGGAGTTCCTGTAGGTAGCGCCGGAGTTCATCAGCCCTTTCTGCTGGAGAGGACGTTGCAGGCGCCTTGCCGCGGATTCGTTCAAAGAGCAAGGGGTCTGCTATGGCGCCTCGGCCCAGCATGAGCCCGTGGGCATGAGTTTCTGCGAGGACCTGCTTTGCCTTGGCAGCGGAAAAGATATCGCCGTTGGCGATAACCGGCAGTTTTGTCTGCTGCCGCATCTCTTTTGTGATGGAGTGGTCTGCTTCTCCACCGTATTTCTGCACGACCGTCCGAGGGTGGATGATGATGAAATCAACGCCGGTCTCTTCAAAGATGGGCAAGAGCTCAAAGACCTGTCTTGGGTTTTCGTAGCCCGCTCTCATCTTGATCGAAAAACTGCCTTGTATTTCCTGCCTGAGGGCCTCCAGCGTCTTTGGCAGACCAGTCGGGTCTTTTAAAAGAGCGCCGCCCGCGGAATGAGAGGTCATGCGACCATACGGACAACCCAGATTGATATTGAGATGTTCGGCGCCGAGTTCCTGGACATCGTGAGTGGCCGCAATCAGGGCCTCCTGATCTCTGCCGATCAGCTGAACGACCAGCGGCGCCCCTCCAGAGATAAATGCGACCTCCTTTTTATCCGCATCGGAAATGGCCTGTTTCGAGCCCGGGCGCACCCGCACGAATTCGGTGAAGACTACGTCAGGGCGCACCCATTCAATAAAAAGAGACCGCAGCGCCCTGTTGGTCAACCCCTGCATAGGAGCAAGCATAAGCGGGATCTGTTTCGGTGACCATGGAAGTGTCTTTTTCATATCGAAAGAAGAAAGTTTTTTTACATCACTGCTTGGCAATTCAGGAAAGTTATGCTAACAAGATAACTACGTTTAAACATTTAAGAAAAATTAGTAACTGTTCAGCAGCACCCCATCTGCGCACGATCAGGCTGGCTCACATAGGCCAACTATAGTTCTCCAGCCTGCTTGTGCACATCTGGAGCACTGCTGAACAGTTACAGGATGGTGTTTAGGCCACGTATTTAGCTCCACCTGAATAGTTACAAAAATTCTAATACTGAAAAAAATCGTACTATGCTTACCAGAACCTTTTTTTATATCTTTTTCATTTTCTTGATGTCGGCGCCGGGTGTGGCACATTCCAAATCTGTCTATGTTGTGGACCAGCTCCAGATTACCATGAGGACCGGCCCCAGCGCCGAGAACAAGATTATCGACATGCTGCCATCTGATACCAGGGTGCAGGTGATTGCACAACCGGAAAAATCAGAAGACTGGTTATATGTTCAGAATGAGGGCGGCGTTAACGGGTGGATCCTTAAACGTTTTGTCACAGATGAAACACCCAAGAGCATTCGGTTGCAGCGGCTGCAGAAGGAAAATAAAAAACTTCGAGAGTCTTCAAAAAAAGCCAGAGAAAAAGCGGCCATGATAGAGCAGCAATATAAGGAACTGCGCAATACATTCACAAACCAGGAAAAGGATCTGAACACGGTCCGGAAAGAGTATGACCAGTTATTTTCTGAAGCAGGTCATGTTATCGAGATAAAAGAGAAATTCAATACATCCGAAAAAAATCTGCAGAACACACAGAAGCAGATCCAGCAGCTTGAACAGGAAAATGAAGACCTGCGGAATTCAACGAGGCTCCGCTGGTTCTTAAGTGTTTCCGTGGTCCTCTTTTTTGCTTGGCTGATTGGGTTTGCCACCGGCCGCCTGCAAAAAAGGAGGCGGTCACAGTCTTTGTCGCTTTAACTGCAACGGCATTCACCACAAAGGCACAAAGTGCACAAAGAATTTTAATAGCACCAAAACCCACAAGATAACGCGAAAGTGAAAAAATCTTTCAACTACAACAGGTTATGACGTCCCTTCTCCCGGGGGAGAAGGACAGGATGAGGGCGAAAACAAAAAAAACCTTTGTGCCCTTTGTGCCTTTGTGGTGAACAGCATTATTTCTTCTTCTTTTTTTCTTTCCAGACAGGTCCTTTTGCCGTATCGACAACTGTAATTCCTTGTTTTGCCAATTCGTCCCGAACACCGTCCGCACGCTTCCAGTCCTTGTTCTTTCTCGCCTCCTCCCTTTCCTTGATCAGCTTGTCAATTTCCGGCGCCAGCGGGCATTCTTCCAGCTTGAGGATTTGAAAGATGTTGTTGATCTTTGAAAGCGCCTCCAGAATATACTCTTTCTGGTCCCGATCAAGTTTCCCCTCATGCAGGATGGGGTTACATTTTTTGATAAAATCAAAGATTGCCGCCAGTGTTTTGGAAACGTTAAAATCATCGTCCATGGCAACCTGGAAGGTCTCTTCCAGTGTTGTGAGATACGAGGCCACTTCAGGATGCGGCATGCCGGGTGGCAGGCATATGAGCTTTCGGGTAAATTCATCGATCCGGGCAAGATTTTTACGGGCCGTATCAAGCTTGCGGTATGAAAAAATGATCGGCTTACGGTAGTGGGTGCTGATCAGAAAAAATCTGGTCTCTCGCGGGCTGTATCCCTTTTCAAGTAAATCCCTGAGGGTGATGACATTGTTCAGGGCGTGTGTCATCTTTTTCCCATCAACAAGCACCAGTTGACTGTGCATCCAGTAGTTCGCCAGAGGTTTTCCCGTAAGGGCCTCTGCTATCGCGTTTTCATTTTCATGGTGCGGGAAAATAAGATCGCGGTCGCTGGTATGGATATCCATGGTTTCGCCGAGAAAATGCTGTGTCATGGCAGCGCATTCTATATGCCAGCCCGGTCGCACATTGCCGAAATCCGATTTAAAAAAGATCCCTTTTTTCAATTCGCTCAAGGTTGAGCGCTTCAGCAAAGTAAAATCAACCGGATCACCCTTCTCGTAGTTATCCAGGTCAACAGTTTTGCCAACCTGGATCTTGGTGAGATCGACCCGAGACAGTCTGCCGTATTTTGGAAAGTTTGAAATATCAAAGTAGATGGAACCGTGCTTCTCGTAGGCATATCCCTTGTGGATCAACTCGTGGGCGATATCAATCATTTTTTGAACATGTTCGGAGGCAAGTGGATAGCCGGTCGCCTCTTTTACCTGCAGCTGTTGAATGTCCTTTTTGAACTCGGAAATATAGGCTTGCGTAAATTCCTTAAGATCTTTCCCCTGATCATCCGCGCCACGAATAGTATTATCGTCCAGGTCCGTAAAGTTCATGTAGTAGTGAACATTGTACCCCTTGCTTTCAAGATATCGGTTGATCATGTCGGCAACCACGAAACGCCGACAATGGGCAAGATTCGCGAGTTCATGCGCAGTAGGTCCGCAGGCATAAAAGGTCACCTTTTTTTTAGTGATGGGCGTGAAGATTTCTTTCTTCCTGGTCAGTGAATTAAATATTCTGAATTGGGACTTCTGAGGTTCAACCTCGGTCATATCGGCAAAAAGAGGGGTGCTGAGATATCGCTCGCCACCGTCTGGAAAAATGATCACAATCACCCCTTGCTCAAGCTGTTCAGCCCGCGTCAACGCAGCGCGCATGGCGGCCCCACTGCTCATACCGGCAAAAATACCCTCTTTTGCAGCAAGCAGGCGGGAATGTCCGAAAGCCTCTTCGTCAGGAATATTTATAATCTGATAGGGAAGCTTTTTGTCAAATATTTCAGGACGATAGGATTCTTTCATGTTTTTGAGGCCCTGAATCTTATGACCGAGAAACGGTTCAACCGCTGTCACTCTCACCTCTGGATGTTTGTCGCTGAAATATTTGCAAACCCCCATAGCTGTTCCAGTCGTGCCCAGAGTAACTATAACATCTGTAACCTTACCTTCTGTCTGTTCCCATATTTCAGGGCCGGTATTTTTATAATGGGCCTGCCAGTTGGCTTCATTGTTGAACTGGTCGGTGAGGAAATATCTGTCCGGGTGTTCGAGGGCCATTCCATACGCCTTTTCTATTGCGCCATCAGTACTTCTTTTAGCAGGTGTGAGGAGAATCTCGGCGCCGAAGGCCTTCATTATCTTCCGCCGCTCGATGCTCGCTGACTCAGGCATAACGAGCTGGCATTTATACCCCTTCACGGCACAGACCATGGCAAGGCCGATTCCTGTGTTTCCGCTGGTAGCTTCAAGGACTATTTTGTCCGGAGTCAATTCGCCTTTTTGTTCAGCATCCTCAACCATATTGAGCGCAATACGGTCTTTGATCGATCCGCCTGGATTAAAGGACTCGAGCTTGGCAAAAATTTGAACATTTTTGTGCGGATTCAGCCTCTTAATCGGCACAATCGGGGTATTGCCGATCAACTGTAAGATGTTCTGTGAATACATGAACAGGACCCTTAAAATGAAGAAGGTAGGTTATAAATATTTCCAGTATACTGATAGATAATTATTTTTTCATTGAAAGCAAAGAGTTTTTATTAAACAAAAAAACGCAAGGCCCTGGATCAGGACCTTGCGTTTGTATTTCAGATGTATGCTTATAGATTACGGTAATTCTTTTTCCAGCTTGACACTGATGGCAATCTTATAGAGCAGTGTCAGGATGAGGAATCCTGTTGCCCAGACTGCAAGAGTTATGCACATCTCGCCAAGGGATGGTGTATATTCGGTTACATACTCAAGCGGATTCGGTACAAAACCACCGAGTACGAGTCCAAGTCCCTTATCGATCCAGAGTGCGAAGAAGAGACAGACAAGACCGACACCTAATGTTTTGTCGTTCTTTTTTAACTGCGGCGTAAAAAGAACGACCAACGCAACCGCACCCAGGAAGAGTGAGAATCTCATGAAAGGCACAAGCTGATCGTATCCATGAAGACCCCAGAAGAGGTAATCCAGAGTATGCATATGTCCGGGAAGATTGCTGTAGTAACCAACAAAGAACTCAAGACCGAGGAAGAAGAAATTGAGTATTGCCGCATAAGTGATAATGGTTACAAGTTTGTTTTGCGCTTCCTTCCCAATGTCGAATTTGGTGGTGCGTTTTAAGATCAGGGCGATGAAGAGGAGAAGAGCCGGACCCGCGGCAAACGCTGATGCCAGAAATCGGGGAGCAAGGATCGCGGTCAACCAGAAATGTCTTCCGGGAAGGCCGCAGTACAAAAATGCGGTGACGGTATGAATGCTGATCGCCCAGGGAATGGAAAGATAGGCAAACGGTTTGTACCATGCCGGAGGTGACGTGCCCTTATATTCAGCCTGCAGGACAACCGTACCGACAATAATATTCAATGCAAGATAGCCGTTTAAGACGATCATGTCCCAGAAAAGCATTGAATTTAGTGTCGGATGGAGGAGAACATTGAGCGCCCTGAGCGGTTGACCAAGGTCAGCCATGATGAACATCAGGCACATGGCAACAGAGGCGATGGCCAGGAATTCTCCGAGAATGGTGATTCGGCCGAATGTTTTATAGTCATGAATATAGTAAGGCAGCACAACCATAACACCCCCTGCCGCCACACCGACCAGAAAAGTAAACTGAGAGATATAAAGCCCCCAGGATACATCACGGCTCATTCCCGTGTAGCCTAAGCCATAATTGTACTGCTGAACATAACAAAAGGCGCCGATGCCCATTATGCCGAGGAGGACGCAAATCCATGTCCAGTATAAACTACTTCCTTTGAGCGCTTTTTCTATCATCTCATCTCACCTTATATAATATAAAATACTGAAGGTTTTGTTCCGAGAGCTGGTTTCCGTTGAATCGTGTACTGCTTTTTCAGGACCTGTGATATTTCGGAATGTGCATCGTTCAAATCGCCGAAGATCATTGCTTTTGTCGCGCCGCACGCCTCTACACAGGCCGGCTCCTGTCCAACAGCTATCCTTTCCGCGCAGAAATTACACTTTTCCACAACACCGCGCGTCCTTGTTGGGAATTTGGTGTTTTCTTTAGCAATTAAAGGTTTTCCATCCTTGTCCTTACCGCGCGGATCACTCCAGTTGAAGCTTCGTGAGCCGTAAGGGCAGGCCGCCATGCAGAACCTGCAGCCGATGCAGCGGTGAAAGTCCATCAGGACCATGCCGTCTTTATTTTTAAAGGTTGCCTGAGTGGGGCAGACGCGGACACATGGAGCTGCGTCACAATGATTGCACATGACCATAAAGGGCATGTTGTGCAGCTCATCGTTCTTTTTATAATGACTGTGTTCGGTGAAGGCATGCTCATACGGCTCTTTCCAGATCCACTTAAGTTCGACCTTCGGGTCAGTGAATTTCGGAACATTGTGGATGGAGTGGCATGCGTTCGTGCATTTTTCCGCCAAACCTTCGTATCGATGAAACTTGTTGACATCGATTACCATGCCGAACCTTTTCCCGGTAGGAACTTCGATTTTCGCATGCCCCTGACCCTGGGGCTCCGCTCCGTGTCCTCCTCCGTGATCAGAGGCAATGACCTCGCCTTTGAACAGGGTGTTCAGCGCAGTCGGAGCTGCGACTCCCGCAATGGCGGAAAGCCCTGCAATCTTCAAAAAATCTCTTCTCTTTTTATCCATTATATCGTCTCCTTAGGTTGGATGTGGCACTCCCAACAATAAGGTTTCACCGCTGTATAGTTGTGACACTCATCACAGAATTTCTTTTTGCTGGTGTGACAATGCATACAGCCGTTCTGCAGGCTTTTATCGTATACTTTATCGCCAATGTGAATCTGCTCTCTGTTCCCATCGCGGACGACTTCATCGCGCCACTCGTTCAGCAACACCATGTGGCTTGTGCGCATAAATTCCTTATGCTTGACGCACTTTTCGTGACCAGTCGGTTTTACCGGTTTAGGCGTTGTGCCGGCATTCCCCGACCAGATGGGGTAGGTCATCAAGCCAACAAAGATTACCAGACCTGGAATTATCTTTCCTCCGTCATACATAGCATCACCCTTCCGTTCCTGCAAGAGGCTCAAAACGAAGTCCTGATTCTCTCTCTTTTTCACCATCCATAATCAAGGCGTTTCCGACCAGTTCGGAGATGCCGGCCACTTCAACTTCAGGATTCCAGTATTCATTCATTGAGGTTAGTGTTGCCCTGTCTATCGCGCATACACAGGCGAGAGTGTTTACGCCGTGTTTTTCTTTCACATACTTGACTGCATTGGCCCGCGGTAACGCTCCTCGCATACGAATATCCATGATCTCGCCGGTGTTGAGACCGGTGCCGCTGCCGCAGCAGAAGGTGCTTTCTCTGATCGTATTTTCAGGCATGTCGTAGAAGTTGTTACAGACAGCATTTATGACTGTGCGCGGCTCTTCAAGCAGTCCCATTGCCCGTGCCGGGTTGCAGGAGTCATGGAATGTTACTGTTCGATGGTCATTTCTGCTTTTATCAATTTTCAGCTTGTTGTGATGGACAAGGTCAGCTGTAAACTCACTGATATGTACCATCTTCGTTGTTGCCGCGTTGTCAAAAACAGTGCCGGTAAGCGGTGATTTCGGGATTTCCAGATTATCCGTCGGGCCGTTCATGGTGTCCATGTACTGATGGATAACGCGCCACATATGGCCGCACTCGCCGCCCAGTATCCATTTGACCCCGAGTCTCTTTGCCTCGGCATACATCTTGCCGTTCAGCTTTTTCATCAACTCGTTGGAGGTAAAGAGACCAAAGTTGCCACCCTCTGAGGAGTAGGTGCTGATCGTATAATCAAGACCGATATGGTCAAAGAGAACAACATATCCCATAAAGGTAAAGATCCCGGGTTCGGCAAAAACATCGGCGGAAGGAATGATGAAGAGGACCTCTGCGCCCTTCCTGTTGAAGTTGAGGGAGTTGATCCGAACCCCGGTCACCTCCTCAATATCATCAAGAAGGAATTCGGCGTTCTGCTTGAATGTATGAGGTTGCAGACCCATATGGTTGCCGGTCCTGTTTGAGTTTGCAGCCGGCTCCATGATCCAGTTTGTATTTATGCCGAGAAGGTGCAGCAGTTCGCGTCCCATCATGGTGATTTCCGCGGTGTCAATACCGTACGGACAGAAGACGGAACAGCGGCGGCATTCAGTACATTGGTAGAAGTACATGAACCATTCTTTAATAACATCAATGGTCAGCTCACGTGCACCCGCCAGTCTGCCAAGCATTTTTCCAGCCTTGGTGAATTCGTTTCTGTAGATGGACCGCAAGAGTTCAGCGCGAAGGACCGGCATGTTTTTGGGATCGCCGGTTCCCAGAAAAAAATGACATTTATCAGCGCATGCGCCGCAGCGTACACAGATATCCATGTACACCTTGAAAGAACGGAACTTATCCAGACGTTCCTTGATGCCGTTGATGATGATTTCCTTCCAGTTTTCAGGAAGTTTCCAATCCTCATCTTCGTAAGCAAACTCTCGGGCCTCACCGAAGAGTCCGGGCAGCGTATGGTTGTTGTGATACTCCATGATGCTCGGCTTGCCCGGATAGCAGTAGTTGCCCGGCTTAAATACCGCCGGAACATCCATCCAGTCCTTGGTGGGAACAGCGCCGGTCATCAAAGAGGGTTCTTTAACGACATTAACACTCATCTGTTCTACTTTTGTGTCTGCCATCTTTTCTATTCCTTATAAACAGTAGGTTTATTCTTCTACAGAAATTCGTTACTCAGCTTTTTCTTCTTTTTCCTCTGGCGCAGGTTCGAGTGGTTTGTCAAGCGGCAGATCCGCACCAGCCATGAACTCACGGAACTCATCTTCATAAGATGCATAGGAATGCGGTTTGATATTCGGGTTGTTCCAGGGGTTTTCGTGGCGGACCATACGGCTGTTGTTCGCCAGGTTTCTAGTCGGGCTGAGGAAAATGCCGCCCAGATGCATCAGCTTGCTGAATGGAAAGTAAACCAGCAATGTAGAGACCAGGAAGAGATGCGCATAGAAAAGGGGGTTGATGTCACCGACCTTTGGTGAGAACGATGCCAGGCCAGCGGTAAGTTCTTTAATGACAACAACATCCACCCGGATGAAGTAGCGCATCAGGATGCCGGTAATGGCAATACCTAATATAAGAAAGAGAGGAAAGTAGTCTGCCGGCAGTGAAATATAGTTGACTTGTCGAAGCAGTATCCTGCGCAGAAACAGGAAGAGGATTGCGATGACAAAAACAACGTCGGACTGGTAAAGGACCGGCGTGCCCACCTGAAGAAGACCGTCACCGAACTCCAGAGCCTGGACAAAACCGGGGATCGGATCGGTGAAGAACCTCAGATGCCTGACAACGATGACGAAGAAACAGTAATGAAAAAGGAGGCTGAAAAGCCAGAGCCATTTTGTGGCGCCGTAGACGATTTTCGGGCCGTCAAGCATTTCCGCCTTGGTGTTCCGAAACAGGGACCGGAAAAGGACAATTTCGAGAAACATCCGCACGATCACCCCAAAACCGGTCGAGGGACAATCAAATTTATTCTGTTTGATCCAGGGAAGCGAATTAGCCTGTCCGCAGGTGGTCGGGATCCTGAAGGGAACCGGAGATTTCCCCCAGTTCATAATACGGTTGATGAATCCTACCAGAAAAATGGCAAAGGCCAGGATAGGAAATACTACCCCGAATAGATACTGCCCGCCAGGCAAGCTCGCCCCGATGAATGCAATCAGAACAAGCGCTACAACCGCGACGAAGGGATACAGAACTTTCATTTGCCGTTACCTCGCTTCATGTTGAGTTACTTTGCTATGTGTTAATTTGTTTTTGGTTCTGTTTTATAATAGCGGAGGCGCATTTCAGGCCGTCCGTTAATATGTGTCTTCCTGACTCAAGCTCCCTGACACGGATACTGTGGAGCCGTTCTCTGCTGCTCATATATAAATCAAAAATCGTCAATGCCATCGAATCGACACGCTGTTCAAAATTCATCCAATCATTGTGATAGTCTGTCAGGCCCTCTTTGCCGCATTCGGTATTCACCAGACCTTTGATTGCAAAAATAAAAGAGATGGAGTCGGCGGCTGTAAACTCCTGCACGGCGCGAATTCTTATAAGTTCTTCGAGTACTGAGGGAATTTCTTCGATGACGCCTTCAGCGGCGATACAATCGTAAATCTCTTCCAGGCCGTGTTTTACGTTGAATCCAACCGGGTTGGCAAAACGGTTCTTCTGGTTTTTAAAGATATGAAAGGCGTCAATTGAATAGGTGCCCAGAAGGAGGTCAATCCACTTTGTGAGGATTATTTCTTTTTTAGCTGTCAGGAGATCTTTGAGTTGCATCATGCTCACCGGTAATTCAGCATATTCGTTACAGAAACGAATGAACACCCATTCATTTTATGATGCTTAACTAGCATGGATTCTGACATTGGTCAACAAAAAAAGAGGATAAAATTTATTTTTTTATTTCATGAGATTATTGAATTTTTTTCTGCATATGTAAGAATTAAGACAATTTCAGAGGGACCGGGGGAGCCTCTACGTTGTGGTATGAGAGCGGGCATTGATCAAAGAGTAAAGAGACCTTTCTCAAGCTGCTCGTCTTTGGGTGGCGGTGAAAAAGTTTGCCTGATGGGAGGCAGAGAGGGGGCTGGGAGGCATGTTTTGCTGTCAAGCAACCCATTTATGAAATTGTATCGATCAGGATTCCGGCCTCCTCCTGAAGCTTGCGGATCAGTGTCGGCAGGCCTTCAAGTGGCATGACAATATCGCCGATCACGTTGCAGACGATGTTGTTTGAGCAGTCGAAAATATCCAGAACATATTCTTCGCCTTGCTGGTGCAGAGTGAGATGGATTTTGACGCCATGTTGTTCAAGGTCCTGATTGGCGCTTTCGATGAGCATCCTGACCGCCTGTTCGGCCTTTGGCATTTTTCTTTTGTTTTCGCTTTCCTTGTGTTTCCCTCCCTTTTTTCGTTCCCATTTTCTCTTGATATGGCGGATGCGGGCAACGGGAAGAGAGCCATTAACAGGTTCAATCTTTCTGGGAAAAGAGGCAGGTTCTCCCGGCAGGGGGGCGGGATTTTTTATCTCATATACGGGCATAAGTCGTCAAGAAAAAATATGGGTCAGAGTTCTATCTCCATTCCGTCACGGGCAAAAAAAATCTTGGTGTCGGTTGCGTCGGCATCCGGAGAACAATGGGTTGCGCAAAGTTCTTCAATCTGCGCGTCTGTTCGCATGGGATCATGGTGAAAAAGGGCCATGGCTTTAACTTTGGCCCTTTTTGCCGCAGCGCAGGCATATTCAAAAGAGGAATGTCCCCAGCCGAATTTTCCGTTTTCGTATTCGGCCTGGGTATACTGGGTGTCATGAATCAAGAGATCGACGCCGGCAAAAAACTTTTCAATCAGCTCATTCTGTTCCTTGGCCACCTGAGCCCCCTCAGTCGCCATGGCCTCATCATAGGAGGGATCATCCTGGTCGCTGCTGAAGAGGTTCTGAAACGGCTCGGTGTCGTAAGCGGTACAGAAAATTTTTCCTTTGTATTCAAATCGGTAGCCGAGGCAGAGAATCGGGTGGTTGAGATATTTCGTGTAAAGGATGATGCCGTCGCCAAGATCAAAACGGCCCTCTTTCAGATTGGTGTATTCGATCTGAGCGGCAAGTTCGGCGCCACGTACAGGAAAATACCGGTATGTCATCTGGCCGCCCACTATATTTTCCAGGGTGTCCTCCTCGTGGGTTACCGGGCCGTAAACCTTCAGCTTTGTAGTCGGAAGATAGATTGGGGTGAAAAAGGGGAACCCCATGATATGGTCCCAATGGGTATGGGTGAGGAAGAGCTCCGTCTGAATGGGCCCTTTGGGAAGGTCGTGGGCCATCATATAATTGCCCAGCTCACGGATGCCTGACCCTGCATCAATAATGATAAGCCGGTCCGGATCGTTGAACCGCAGTTCAATACAGGGAGTATTGCCGCCATATTTTACCGTGTTTGGTCCAGGGCACGGGATAGAGCCCCGCACCCCCCAAAATTTTATTTTCATACTCACGCCTCTCTGGATACCTTGAGAAACACCTGGGCTTTTTCAATTTCAGCCGTAACTGTTTCGTTTAAGGAAACGAGTTCATCCCAGCTGACGCCCACCATCTCCTGAAGGGTGGAAACGTCCACAGGTGATGGAAATTTGTCACCTGCAGATCCAAAGTCATAAATATTGGCATAGATATTGGCAAGCGCAACAATTGCGATCAGGTCCCGATGTTCTTCCGGCGCTTCTGCAGGATTATGATGGAAGCAGAGGGACTCGGTAATTGCAGGGCTGAATTGCCATTTTTCAGCAATTTTTTTCCCAGCCATTCCATGATCAAAGCCCAGAATCATCTCTTCTGAGCGATAGAGCGGACCCTCTTCCAGGTCGGCAAGAGCCAGCGACTGCCTGTATTCTTCCATAAAGCAGTTGTTCAAGGGGATTTTCCCCAGGTCATGAAGAAGACCGGCGACGAAATATTCCTCCCGCATTGACACGGCTATTTTTTTGCGGGCAGCTAAGGCCTTAGCAACAACCCCGGTACAGATAGAATGGGCCCAGAAGGTGTCCATGGGAAGACATTGAAAGGAATCCTCCTTGCCGAGACTTCCCAGGATGGCGGTGCTGAGAGCGAGGTTTTTCACCGTGTTCAGGCCCAGCATGATGATGGCCCGGGCAAGTGAGGTAATCTGGTTGGGCAGAGAGTAGTATGCGGAGTTGATCAGCTTCAGTACCTGCCCGGTGAGCACCGGATCGAGCGAGATGACCCGGTTGAGGTCGTTGGGTGAGGTGTTGGGCTGATTACAGACCTCCAGAACCTTGGTAACCGTGGTGGACAGGCTGGGCATCCGGTCGATATAATTCTGGATTTTTTTAAAACGCTGTTCGTTGGTTAGCGGAACTCCGGCCATGAACGGTCTGCCTCAATAAATTAGGTACGAGTAAAAAAAGCTATTCTTTCATGATAGCGGAAGGAAGAACGCCGGTCAACCAGGACGTCTAAAAATGAGTGAACTTGCTGCATTTCTGTTAAGGCGGCGCTCAGCATCCGTGTTTTACGAGAAAGTCCCGCACCATCTCATTCATGATGTCAAGCTGGTTCCGGCCTGTTTCATGAATGATTATCCAGGAGCATCGTTGAAACGCACGGTAAACATCCTCCCGAACCTGCAGCTGCAGAGTGAAGGTTTTCTCTTCTGCCGGACTCCCGGCTGTATTCATCAGTTCTTCCGCACTCATTTTTTAATAAAATCCATTTTTTACAAATTGATACAAACTTATCAGAGTTTGTCCTGATTGTTCAATAAAAAAATGTAACTGTTCAGCAGCACCCCATCTGTGCATGATCAGGCGGGCTCACATAGATTTACTATAGTTCACCAGCCTGCTTGTGCACATCTGGAGCACTGCTGAACAGTTACAAAAGAAGAGTTATTCATGAGGTAAGAGAACCGTTTCTTGATGCCGATGGACGGACTTTGTTCTTTCCGGCAGCAGACAGATGACGCCTCCTTCAGAAAAACCGATTGTTTTCAGTGCCTGATCAGATAATCGAATAAAGACGGAGCGCTTGAAGAATTCCTCTCGCGTCCGGTAATCGTACAAGGGGGGATAGTTCTGGGGCAGGGTCAATCGCATCCGGCCCCGGATTTCATGGAGTGATTCCGCCTGCAGATGGGAAGGAAGAAAGCGGTGCCCGCAGCGCAGCCAGTCGTAGCGAAGCAGGTCTAAGAGGAGGGGGGAATCCTCTCTTTCTCCGGCAAATTCAACCAGAATCATGCTCATCAATTCCTGGGTACGGGCCCGCTCAAAGAAAGAGTGTCGGCGGCAGAGAGAGAGCAGGCGATTAAAGACCGCATATGGCGCGTCAGACGATCTGATATATTGAAAAAAGGAGGAAAAGAATCGGTTGTTGTAAAAGGCCTCAACACACTCGCCAAGCCAGTAGAGTTTTCGAATGGTCCTGTGGTCCATCCATCGGGTTGACATAATTTCATATGCCGGCTTGCTGCGGCAGGTTATTCCAAGGGTTTCCTGGTTTTTTGCAAGAGCGGTCCCGGGCAGCACCTTCAAGAGGCCCATCTGGATATAGTGCGGCGCAAGGGCATAGACGTCGTTAAAGGATTTTTTAAAGGTACGTTCCGTTTCATGCGGAAGACCGAGAATAAGGTCAAGGTGCAGGTGAATGGTGTCAAGGTCGGCCAGACGGCTGATAGTGGCCGGCACGGTATCCATTTTCATGCGTCTGTTAACAGCACGCAGTGTCTCAGGATTGGTTGACTGCAGGCCGATTTCAAACCTGAAACGTCCATTGGGGACGGTTTTAAGAAAAGAAAACATCTCTTCGGTAAATCGGTCCGGCCCGATCTCAAAATGAAAAGCCGTCTCTCCTTCATGTGCAATGAGAAAACGCCAGATCTCTATCGTTCTTGAAGGTTCGAGGTTAAAGGTGCGGTCTATAAATCTGATCATCTTTGGCCGGTGTGTAAGAATCTTTGCCAGTTCTTTTTTTACCTCTTCAACATCCTTGGTCCAAACGCCATGTTCAATTGACGAGAGACAGTATGAACAGGAAAAAGGGCAGCCGCGTGAAGACTCATAATAGATATTCCGGTTTTTTAAATGGGTTGTAAAATCCTCGTCTTCATACGGAAAGGAAAACGCTCTGCCGAAAGACGCCTTGTATTCCTTCTGCAGAAAACCCTGCTGAAGATCGGTATAAAAAGATTCGGGCAGACCTTCAACCTCTCCTCTGACCAGAGTGACATGGTCTGGAATGGATGTCCGGTCCATATATGTGATCTGCGGACCGCCGAAAACGATACGCGCTTCAGGCAGAATTGCTGCTGCATCCTGGGCCAGCCGAAAGATAAAATCGGCGTTCCAGATGTAGACCGAAAAGAAGAGAAAATCAGGCTCGTCTTCCGTTATTTTGAGCAGCGTTTCGTAATAAGGATCATTTATAGTATAGTGTTCAAGAACAATCGTGGCGCCCGACACTTTTTTCAGTTCGTTACGGACGTAAAAAAGGGCCGGGCATGAATGGGTGAACCGGCAGTTCAGGGCTATGCATTTGATGCGCATGGAGATTCTCTTTTTTTTCAGGTGGCTATCATTTGGATAGTAAAGAACATACCGGCGAATGAGTTATTTGACAACCCTGTTGGCGTATGCTATGTCTGTGCTCACTCTCTTTGCATGCACTCGGCATTCGGCTGACCCCTGACCCCTGACCCCTGACCCCTGACCCCTGACCCCTGACCCCTGACAATGATAGCATTCCCGCAAATTGATCCTGTTATTTTTCAGGTCGGGCCTCTGCAGGTGCGATGGTATGGCCTGATGTATGTGCTTGGGTTTACCGCCTCGTACTGGCTGGTGAGACATCAGATCCGGAAATTTGAACTCACAGAGATTGAGGCCCAGTTTGAAAACTTGAATTTTGTCCTGATCATCAGTCTTATCTTAGGCTCCCGTTTCGGGTATGTCCTCTTTTATAATCTTGGATATTACCTCGAGCATCCTTCCGAGATACTCGCAACCTGGCAGGGGGGGATGTCCTTTCATGGCGGTATGCTCGGTCTTATTCTCGGCGGCTTTCTCTTCTGCAGACGAAAGGGGATTGGTTTCCTGCAGACTGCAGACCTCTATATCGTCACCATCCCTGTCGGTCTTGGTCTTGGAAGGATCGGCAATTTTATCAACAGCGAACTCTACGGCAGGGTAAGTTCAGTTCCCTGGGCCATGGTCTTTCCGACCGGGGGACCGCTGCCTCGTCATCCCTCTCAGCTCTATGAAAGTTTTCTGGAAGGTCTTCTGCTTTTTATCATCTTGTGGAAACTCAAAGACAAGAAAAGACCGCCCGGTTCCATGCTTGCTTCTTTTCTTATCCTTTACGGTTTGTTCCGATGTGTGATTGAAATCTTTCGCGAACCGGACCCGCAACTGGGGCTTCTCTTTCTGTCCTTGACCATGGGACAGATCTTAAGCAGCCTGATGATCATGGCAGGCATGGTCATGCTGGCGCTCGTGAGCAGGAAAAATGAGGGAACGTAAAGAAGTTCATCACGATCTCTAGTATTAGATGGAGAAAAACCCTTTTATTTATGGTATGAGACAAATGGCTACGGAAATACAGACAGTAGACAAACACCACAAACAGACACGGGATACGGAGCCTGGGCCGTGTGTTCCCTCTTTTCCCCTCCTCTTTTCCCGTTCACAGGACTTACACGCTCAGGAACGGAAGCGCGGGTCAGCCATGAGAAAAAACCTGATTCGAATTTTTTTAATTCTCCTCACATTGGTATTGGAGTTGACCATGACCAGCACAACCACTTCGGCAACAGTCCTTGCTCCCCATTTACACAAGACGACCCTGGACAACGGCCTGACCCTCATTGTCAAGGAAACACCCGGGATCAAAGCCGCAAGCGTCCAGATCTGGGTAAAAGCGGGCAGCGTCTATGAAGAGCCGCACGAGGCCGGGATTACCCATCTGATAGAGCATATGATATTCAAGGGGACCCCGAGCTTAGGTGTAGGCGGGGTGGCGAAAACCATTGAGGAGGTTGGCGGTCGGATCAACGCCTACACCTCTTTTGAAAGTACGGTCTATCACACGACCCTGTCGGTGCGGTATTGGGAAACAGCTTTAACGGTCCTGACCGATGCGGTTCTTCATTCCATTTTTGATCCGGAAGAGCTTGCGCGGGAAAAGCTGGTAGTCCTGGAAGAGATCAGGATGCGCAACGACCGACCATCCGTAAAACTCTTTCTGGAGCTCATGGCCCAGGCCTATACCGTCCATCCTTACAGGCTGCCGGTCAGCGGCACGGAAGAGAGCGTCAGCGCGATCACCAGGGACCACATTCTCGCCTACATAAAAAAACATTACCACCCGGAAAATTTCACCGTCGTGATTGTCGGCGACCTGCAGTATGAAGCAGTGGTCGACAAGGTCAAGGCGCTTATGGGCGACCTTCCAAAGGGAGGCTTTGACCAACCTGTCCTTGCCGAAGAACCCCTGCAGAAGGCCCCCCGGTTCTTTCTGCTGCAGGAAGACATCAACCAGTCTCATCTCACCCTTTGTTTTCCGATTTCGAGGTTCAAGAGTCCTGACTCGCCGGTCCTGGATGTAATCTCCGGTATTCTTGGGCATGGTGAGGCCTCGCGCCTGTATCATCAGCTTCGAAACGAAAAGGGCCTCGTGTATCAAATCCATGCCTCGGCATTTACCCCCAGTGACCCAGGGTTGTTTGAGGTTTCGATGACACTGGAGACGGAAAATATTACGCCTGCGATAACCGCTGTGCTCGAAGAGTTTTTCAAGCTGAAATATGTCCTTGTTGCAGAGGAAGAACTGGAACGGATCAAGAGTATTGTGGAAAGTGATTTTGTCTTTAATCTGGAATTGGTCGAGGGACAGGCACGGGTGCTTGGTTCCTTTGACTTTCTTACCGGCGATCCGCGGGAAAAAGATTATCTGAACAAGATCCGGGCGGTCACAAGGGAAGATATCCAGCGAGTTGCGGCCAAATATTTTACCACCGACCGCATAATTACAGGCGTTCTTCTGCCCGAAGGGAACACGCTTGAGACCTCGGACGGATTCTTAGAAAAAATTATCAAGCAGGCGGAAAATGCAGCAGAGCATAGCGTGCCGGCCTCTCAGTTAACAGACGCCTACCTCTCGAATGTTCACCAGTTTAAGCTCCCTAACGGCATCCGACTGATCGTCAGGGAAGACCCCGGGGTGCCGACCGTTGCCATCAGGGTCGCCTTTCCCGGCGGACTGCGTGGTGAGACAGAGACGACAAACGGCTCCTTTTCCTTTATCAGTGAGCTTCTGCCAAAGGGAACAAAAGATTTGAGCGCCCGCGAACTTGCGGTAAAGATTGCAGACATGGCAGGAGATATTTCCGGCTTTAACGGCAAAAACACCTTTGGCGTGAAGGCCCGTTTCCTGACACGTTTTTTTGACCAGGGCCTTGGTCTGGTGCGTGATGTCCTGCGGACACCAGCCTTTGACCCTGACGAGGCGGAAAAAATCAGGCCGGAGCTCCTCGACCATCTCAAACATCAGGAGGATTCTCTCTCCTCGGTCGCTTTCCGGGAATTTAACCGGCTTCTCTTTCAGGGTCATCCCTATGGATTGAATACGGCCGGGACAGAAGAGGCGATTGTAAATCTCTCTTCAGCCGAATTAAAAAAACTGTATGAAAAGCATGCCGTGCCGGACCGAATGGTTCTCGCAATCTCAGGAGATATCAAAGCGGAAGAGGTCAAAGAAACGGTCAGCAGTCTCTTTGGAGACTGGGCAGTGACCAAAGAGGCGGCAACCGGCATTATCGAAGAAATCATGCCTCCGGATGCGCCTGTTGAGCCGAAGTTTTTTAAAGTAGAGAGAGACAAGCAGCAGGTTCATCTCATTGTCGGGTTTCTCGGCGCCACCCTTGACAGTCCTGACCGGTATGGGCTCGAAGTGCTTGATACGGTCTTAAGTGGTCAGAGCGGCAGGCTTTTCGCCGAACTGCGCGATAAAAAGAGCCTTGCCTACAGCCTCTCATCCTTTTCTCTGCTCGGGGTCGATACGGGATCTTTCGGCATCTATATCGGGACCAGTCCGGACAAACGGGATGAGGCGATCCAGGCCGTCTGGAAGGAGCTCTACAAGGTGAGTGAAGAGATGATCAGTGATAATGAACTGCAAAAGGCCAAGAATATCCTGATCAGCAACTATGAACTCAACCTGCAGACTCACAGCGCCCAAGCCCTGGAGATGGCGTTGAACGAGATGTACGGCCTGGGCCAGAACTTCGGCAACCGCTATGTCGAGGAGATCAACAAGATTGATGCGGCAAAGGTGAGGGAGATCGCCCGGAAATACCTGCAGACCGACCATTATATCCTTGTCTCAGTCGGCGCTGCAGCGCCACCGGCAGCAGCGAAGGGCGATCCGATGCCGACAGGCGAAGAAAAATCCGGGCAGGAAGCTGAAATTCCAGCAGAAGCTTCTCCAGAAGAGGCAAAGGCGGATACCAGCAAAGGTCCTGAAGCCACGGATACGGAACAAGAGAAATCTCCCGCAACAAGCGGGGGAGAATCAGACCCTAAATCAGAGTAATTTTCAAAAAGAAAAAAAGTATCAGTTATGCAAAACTTCATGATAGCACCCTCAATACTGTCTGCTGATTTTGCCCGGCTCGGAGACGAAATCAGCGAAGTTGCCCGTGCTGGCGCCGATTGCATCCATATCGACGTCATGGACGGTCATTTTGTCCCCAATATTACGATCGGGCCCCTGGTCGTGGATGCGGTCAGAAAGATCACGGACCTGCCTCTTGACGTCCATCTGATGATAGAA
Organism: Desulfobulbaceae bacterium; assembly: GCA_030627725.1. Taxonomy (GTDB): domain Bacteria; phylum Desulfobacterota; class Desulfobulbia; order Desulfobulbales; family DAOVSZ01; genus DAOVSZ01. Next base: position 546 of record DAOVSZ010000003.1, on the reverse strand, counting down.
AACGCGGACCAGTACCTGGAGGATTTTGCAGACGCAGGCGCTGACTGGATTACCGTCCATGTAGAGGCCTGCCGGCACCTTCATCGAACCATCCAGCGCATTAAGGAGCTTGGGAAAAAGGCGGGAGCAGTCCTGAACCCCGCCACCCCGCTTGATACCCTGGACTATGTTCTGGAAGACGTCGATCTGGTGATGCTGATGACGGTCAACCCGGGATTCGGTGGACAATCCTTCATAACGTCCGGCATTGAAAAGGTGCGACAGCTAAAGGAGATGATTGATCGGAAAGGGCTGTCGGTCGGCATTGAGATTGACGGCGGCGTGAGCCCGGAAACAATAGGCCCGATCGCCAAGGCAGGCGCAAATATATTCGTTGCCGGCTCAGCCATCTTCGGCAAAGACAACTACGCCCGGGAAATCAAAAAAATGAAAGGGATTTTAAACGGGTGAGAAAAGCGGGTTTTGGTTTACGGTAAAAATTCAGAACCAAACCAGTGACACAATAGAGAGCTTCAGCTAAAAGACAAAAAAAAGGCCGCAGGCGCC
>DAOVSZ010000032.1 GCA_030627725.1 Desulfobulbaceae bacterium | reverse complement strand
TTCTCTCTGGCAGGACCTCGATCTGCCGATGATTGAAGAAGATGAGGTCAAGGGGCTGGGAAATTTTCCACCGTTTCAATGATTTTTTTATCAATAAACATGTAACTGCTCCCTTAACATACGCTCCCATCTATTATGGCGCAATCGTTCCAACAGAAATCAGCATCAAGCCGTATAATAATCACCTTCATCCTCCTCATGCTGGTCATTGTCGGCAACACTGTCTTTACCACTCTCAAAGAACTTCGACTCGAACAGTACAACATCGATAAAGATCTGCGGAACAAACTCATGATCGCAGATTCCATTCTTTCTGCTGAAATCGACAAACTTACCATCATTACCGGCCTGGTGAAGGAACAGAACTCAAAATTTGCCAATTTTATCGCCCGCGACCTTGAAAGCCCGACAAAAATCATGTTGCAGACCATTGTCTCAAAATATGATATCGACATTATCTTCCTCTTTGACGAGGATGGGGTACTGCTGACAACAAGTTCCTTTACCGACTTCAACCCGGACCCGACTCTCTATGCGCCGCTTATAGCCGAATTCAAACAGCGCATAGGCCTGGAAGAAGTCGCTTCAGCGGCCCTATACGGCGTGGGAATCTTGGAAAAAAATGATGGAGCATCAATCCTCTCTTTAAACTCTCATCTCCGCCTGACCTACGACACAGGAGACACCTGTGCATATATCGTCATGTGCAAGCTGATCAACAAGAATCAGCTTCTGGCAAAAAAAATCGCCGGGCTTGCAGAAGCAGAGATGGCGATCTTTGACACATCCGGACAAGGGGTCCTGTCAAGCCTTCCAGACCTTAAGACCATTTCCTTTGCCAATAATCAAATTACAACTCTCTCTCAGACCTATTTTTCTCTTTCGAAAAATCTGGTGGATCCACGTGGAGAATTGATCGGCAATCTTGCCGTCGGCCTTGACAACAGCTCTGCAATCGCACACAGAAACAGCCTCATCCTTGCCAACCTGATCCCTGTTTTGATCGCAATCATCATCGGCCTTATCCTCTTTTCTCTGATCAAGACATTGAACCGGACCATGACCAAATTACGGAAAACACATCTGGAGCTTGAAAAAGCGCGGACCAGCGCAGAAGAGGCAAATGCGTCCAAGAGTGAATTCCTTGCAAACATGAGCCACGAGATCCGGACCCCGATCAATGCCATCCTCGGCATGACCAGCCTGTCGCTGCAGCAGAACCTTGCTCCCAAGCTCAGGGACTATCTCAACACCATCCGCAACTCCTCTGAATCACTCCTGGGAGTGATAAATGATATCCTTGACTTTTCCAAGATAGAAGCAGGAAAAATGGACATTGAGCAGATTTCCTTCAGCCTGAGCCATCTTATGGAGACTGTTCTCGATCTTTTTGCCGACAAGACCGCAGACAAGGACATCGAGCTTGTCTATTTCATCTCTCAAGAGGCCCCTGAAAACCTCATTGGCGACCCCCTGCGTCTGAGACAGATTCTTATGAACCTGATTGGAAATGCCATAAAATTCACCGATCATGGCGAGGTGATCGTCCGGGTCAAGCCCACGGAGACAGATACTGAGAAAACTCTACTCGTTTTTTCCGTACAGGACACCGGTGTCGGAATCTGCCCCGAGATAACGGCCGGCCTCTTTTCCGCCTTTACTCAGGCAGACACCTCCACAACCCGGAAATACGGCGGCACCGGTCTTGGTCTTACCATATGCAAAAAACTGGTAGCGATGATGAACGGCAGGATCTGGGTGGAAAGCGAACCGGGCCAGGGAAGCACCTTCTCTTTTACATCTCTCTTCAACATCCACCAGGAGGATAAAGAAGATATCCCGACCACCTCCAACCTACTCCCTGACACCCTGCAGGGACTGCATACGCTTATTATTAGCGACAACGAGATCCTGTATACATTTCTTAAGGAAAGCCTGTCACCTTTTAGATACAGTGTCAACCGGGCAGACAACGAAGATACCGCATTAAAGATGCTTTCCATCCACCGGCTTGATTATGATCTCATTTTTCTTGACTGGCGCAGAAGAGGCATAGATGCCCTTGCCCTTGTCAGAACCATCAAAGCAGATCCGAAAACCGTCAAAACCCCCATTATCCTGCTCACCAATCTCCGCCGGGACGAGGACATGCGGAAGGCCCGGAACAGCCCTGCCGCAGCCCTTATCCGCAAACCGGTCAAACGCTCCAGCATCATCAACGCCATCCGTGAAGGATTCGGCCTTGAGGCCACTACTGCCATGTCACTCCAGAAAGAGCAGTGGCTGACGGCTGACTGTACTCACATCCAGGGCGCTCAGGTCCTGCTGGTTGAAGACAACAAGGTCAACCAGAAGGTGGCCCGTGAAATCCTCGGTACGGTTCACATCAATGTCATAATAGCCAATAACGGCCTTGAGGCGGTTCGGATGGTTGCCGACAATACCTATGACGCCGTGCTTATGGATGTCCAGATGCCGGAAATGGACGGATATGAGGCGACCGAAAAAATCCGGCAGGATAAACGTTTTAAAAATCTCCCCATCATCGCCATGACGGCCCATGCCATGGAGCGCGACCAAGAAAAATGCCTCAAAGCCGGGATGAATGAGTATGTTTCCAAACCCATCGATCCCCAGATCCTGTTCAAAACTTTGGCCCGCTGGATTGCTCCGGATGAAAACCGACGTCCTGAAGCCGCGGCGCCTGCCTCCGGACCGTCAGCTGACTCAGATGGCCGCCACAATCCTCAAACACCTTCTCTGCACCTGGCCGGCATTGACGCCGATTCCCTGATGAAGCGTTTTAACGGCAAGATGGAATTTATCAGAGAAATCTTAAACGATTTTTCTCAATACGCCTCGATTGTCAATGATATCGAAACATCCTTTAACAGCGGTCATATGGAGGAGGCGGAACACCATGCTCACACTCTGAAAGGAATTGCTGGAAACATATCAGCCCTTGAGCTCTCTCAAGCCGCATACGATCTTGAAATCGCCCTTAAGGAAAAAAGCTCTCACGACTTTTCCACACTGTTTGCAAAGGTGTGCGAACAATTAGACATTGTCCTCGAATCAATTTCCTCTCTTGCTACACCCACGGTGGAAAAAACGCCGGGAAACACTTCAGGCACTCTTGATCACAAAGAGATTGAAAAACTCATCAGGCAACTCAATCAAAACATACGCGACCATAACCTGGATGCCGGTGACACCCTCCAATCGCTCATAAAAAATCTTCCTCCAGAGCCTGAACTTTCGGTTGATCTTTTGTCTGCTCAGATTAACGACTTGAAATTCAAGGAAGCAGAGGTTACCCTGTCAGAGATGGTTGAATTTCTCAAGATCCCCCTTGACTCTCAATAGATGACCTCTATGCAGAACGAAAAAAAACATATTCTGATCGTTGATGACATTCCCATGAATATCAAAGTTCTTTCCCAATCCTTAAGGGACGACTATACCGTTACCTTTGCCACGGGAGGCAAAGAGGCTTTAGACCGCATTAAGGCAAGCCCTCCGGATCTCATCCTGCTCGACGTCATGATGCCTGACATGGACGGCTTCGAGGTCTGTAAACGACTGAAGGCCGATGAAACGACACAACATATCCCCATCATCTTCCTCACAGCAAAGCAGGATGTCGAAGACGCGATCAAAGGGCTTACTCTTGGCGGCGATGATTATGTAATCAAACCGTTTGACGCAGAAAAGGTAAAATCTCTCATCAAGAAACGCCTCTCTCCCTGATCTCTTCTTATCGTCCAGCCACTTCCACTTCGAACACTTACACTTCCAACTCCGCCCCTTTGACATATCATGATCACGATCAACAAGCTGAACATCCAATATGGCGACAAACACCTCTTCCGTGATATCTCGGCGCAGATCACACCCAGGGACAGGATCGGCCTTGTCGGCGTCAACGGCGCCGGCAAATCCACCCTTCTGCAAATCATTGCCGGCACAACCGAAACCGACTTCGGTGTTGTAACCAAGGCAAAAAAGGCCACGATCGGCTACCTGCCCCAGGAGATAGGCTCTTTTCCTCCCGGCCGCACGCTTTATAAAGAGGCGGAAACCGCCTTTGACCATGTGATTAACATGCAGAAGGAACTGGAGAACATTAACCGCAAGCTCGCAGCAACTGCCCCTGACAGCCCGCAATTCTCCGCCCTTCTCGAACAGCAGGGAGAACTCCAGCATCAACTTGACCAATCCGACGTCTTCCGTATCCAGTCCAAGATAGAAAAGGTCCTTGCCGGCCTCGGCTTCAGAGAGAACGATTTTGACCGGGACTGCCAGTCGTTTTCCGGCGGCTGGATCATGCGTCTGATGCTTGCCAAGCATCTTCTTGCCCAGCCGGACTTTCTGCTGCTCGACGAGCCCACAAACCACCTGGATATAGAAACGCTCACCTGGCTGGAGGAATTTTTAAAATCCTACCCCGGCTCACTGGTTATCATCTCTCATGACAGGGCCTTTCTCGATACCATCACAGCCACGACCTGGGAAATCAGCCTCGGTACTCTCTCTATCTATAAAGGGAATTATTCAAAATATGTGGAAGAAAAAGAGGTCCGTCTGCAGGTTACACGGGCGGCATATGACAACCAGCAGACCCAGATCCAGCAGACCATGCGCTTTGTCCAGCGATTCCGCGCAAAATCAACAAAGGCAAAACAGGTCCAGAGCCGCCTGAAACAGCTCGGAAAGATGGAGAAAATTGAGATTGAGGAGACCAACAAGACAGTCTCTTTTCGTTTTCCTCCTGCTGCTCCCAGCGGCCGTCTGGCGATCACGGTAAAACAGCTTTCCAAGAGTTATGAAGACACCAGGGTCTTTACCGACATCTCCTTTGACTTGCAGCGCGGCGACAAACTGGCCATACTCGGGGTCAACGGCGCCGGAAAATCAACACTGGTAAAACTTCTTGCCGGTCTCATCAAGCCTGACAGCGGCGCCATCCAGCCTGGCCATAATGTCAAACTCTCCTATTTCGGCCAGCATCAGGCCCAGGAACTCTCCGGCTCTCTGACCGTTCTGGAGACAATGTCATTTATCGGTGAAGACAAGACTCTCACCCAGGTCCGCTCACTTCTGGGCGCCTTTTTATTTTCCGGTAACGATGTGGACAAAAAAGTCCAAGTGCTTTCCGGAGGCGAAAAAAGCCGGCTTGCCCTGGCCAGGATGATTGCCTCCCCTGCAAATCTTTTGATCATGGACGAACCGACAAACCACCTGGATATGACCTCGCAGGAGATATTGCAAGAGGCCATGGCCCAGTATGACGGCTCCATCATTGTTGTTTCTCATAACCGCTATTTTTCCGACCAGTTCGTCAATAAAGTGCTTGAGATAAAAGACGGCCGCGCAACCCTCTACGAAGGGAACATAAGCGACTATCTGGAACGGATAACAAAGAGCCGGATAGAGCTGCAGAAAAAACAGCCCCCTCTTTCCGTGTCCGGACCGGTTTCATCAAGCAAGAAAAACCGGGAGACGAAAAAGGCCGAAGCAGTGCGCCGGCAGCAGAAGAGTCAGCGTCTGGCGCCCTCTAAGAAAAAAGTCGAACAGGCCGAAAAGGAGATAGAAAAACTTGAAAAACAGAAATCTTCTCTTGAACAGGAACTGGCAGCCCCTGAGCTCTATAAGGACCAGGATACCTTTGCTGAAAAAAGCAGGGAATATAAGGACACGGAACGGCGTCTGGAGAGAACGTATCTGAAATGGGAGCAGGCCCAAGGGGAAATAGAGGCAATCGAGGCACAATTCAAGGTTTGATAGCCACGAAAACCACGAAAGCACACTAAAAAATTTTCTTGCATGACCTTTCGGGGATTTCGTGGCCATAATTAATGCATTTTACTGTCATGTCAGCAGTCCGTAAAAAATGACTTTCACATAAAAAATCATCCACTTACTTGACCTCCTCTTGATTTGCCGGTATGTTCATGCTGCACTCTTAACTACCACTTTTAACTCTTTCCAGCTTCGGAGGTAAAATAATGAAAAAAATTTCGACAAAAAAAAGGTTGATTGCGGGGCTAGGCCTCTCATTTCTTCTTGCCCTCTCTCCTGTGGTCGCAGCTTCCAGCGGCGGTCATGGCAGTGAAGCCGCTCCAGCAAAGGCTATGTCTCCATCTGAAACCATAAAGGCCGTTATCAATGGGAATGACCAGTTTACCGGTCATCATGACAATCAGTACTACGAGGCCTACCAGAAAGGACAAATCCCGAACCTTACTGTTATTACCTGCTCCGACTCTCGCGTCCATACACCGCTCTTCGGCATGGACCCGAACAACAACATCTTCATCATCAGAAATATCGGCAATCAGATAAAAAATTCCGAAGGCTCGGTTGATTACGGGGTCCACCACCTGCCGACAAAGATTCTCTTGGTCATGGGACATTCAAGCTGCGGCGCGGTAAAGGCCGCGATGGGAGACTATTCAAGCGAGACCGCAGGAATCAAGGCGGAACTCAACGACCTGTCTGACCTGATCATCAAAGACAGCGATGAAGATTTCAATACCCTCTGGACCAAAAATGTTGAAATCAACGTTGACTACCAGGTCAACTATGCACTGCATCACTATTCTGCTAAGGTCAATGCCGGCGAAATGGTCGTGGTCGGCGCTGTTTACGACTTCAACGATCACTACGGCAAAGGCCGCGGCGCCTTGGTTGTTACCAATATCAACGGCTATACGGATCCGAATGTGGTCATGCAGCACCCGGTCTTAAAAGATCTTGAAAAAAGCGCCATCGTCAATCACGTAAGCAGTCGCGCACCCTCAATGCTGCAATAGGTAACTATTCAGCAGCACCCCATCTGCACGCGATCAGGCTGGTTCACATAGGACTACTATCGGAGTCTTCGCTTCGCTCCGCTTACCTGTTCTCCAGCCTGCTTGCGTGCATCTGGGGCACTGCTGAACAGTTACAGTATGGTTAATTATTTAGTCCACCTGAAATAGCTTCCGTATCGCAGTACAACAACAATTTCAGGAATAAACAGAACCTTCCGATAGATACGTAAAGGTTTACCCCTTAACCGGTGGTCATTAAACGATAATTTTCATACATCTCCTCTTCCTGGTCATTGGCAGGTACATGAAAGACGATCAGAAAAAAAAAGACGATCAGAAAAAAGTTGAAGAAGATCTCTCTCCCGCAGCTCAAGCCAAAAAGTTGAAAAAAGATGCGGAAGGAGGCGACGACTCTCCTCAGGAACAAACGCAGGCCAAGACCGGCGGTCGGACGCAGATGACCGGCGGCTGTCTTGATCACTCGCGGTTGAGTCCTTCCTGGCATGGGGTGTATGAGGAGCATGGCTCTTTTTTCCGTTCCAGGATGCCTAAGTCTACCCACTGGTCGGTTTTCTGGTCAGACCTGATGATGACCATGTTTATCCTTTTTGCGGTGATGTATGTGTACCATGCATCGCAGAAAGAGTTTCTCAAACCCGAGGGACTCGGGGCCGAGTTTGGCGCAGTTGTGGATGCAGGAAAGTCCGGGACCGATGCCGGAGATGTTTTCCCGATGGAAGGAGATGTTGTTGAGCGGTCGATGTCCAGGGTCTTTGATCTGACCAAAAAGGCTGTGGAAGAGCAGTACCTGCAGGATCTTGTCGATGTCACTCTTGCTCCGGACAAGTCGGTCAGAATAGTTTTGACCAGTGACCTGGTATTTGAGACCGCCAGGGTGGACTTGAGGCCAAGGGCCAAAATCCTCCTGAATAATATTGCCGGGGCGCTCACAACAACCCCGTATATGGTCAATGTCATCGGCCATACCGACAATGTGCCTATCCGTTCCGAACAGTATCCCACCAATTGGGAGTTGTCGGTCATACGGGCAACGATCGTCGCGCGCTACCTGATTGATGATGGCGGACTTTCCGGGAACAGGTTTTATGTGACCGGGCACTCCTATTACCGGCCTGTACGGTCGAATAATTCAAGGGAAGGCCGGGCAGCCAACAGGCGTGTTGAAATAGTCATTACCCGTGAGATGCCGGGAGAAAGATCTGCCGGTGAGGCCGTGAACATAGTGGAGCCGGTTGTCGAAAGACCGGCGCTGATCATCATTCCTTAGGGAGTGAGAAATACGTAAAAAGCAATTTTGTCGGTCTCGTAAAAAGCACGAGACGGACGCGTTAACCGTCTCTATCTTATTGAAATCATTGAAGACGAATTCAGCGATTTCGACTTTTTACGAGGTTATCAATTTTAAAAAATCAGGTTGTTAAAATTTATGGCAGATTCTGAAAAAAAACAAAACAGGATGCGGGTCCGGGATATGATAACGAACCGGAATGTGCAGGGAACTCTTCTCTGTTGCTGCCTTTTTCTGCTCGGGTTCGGTATTCAGGGCAACCTGGCGCTGTATCTGAATATCTCAGGTTTTCTGATTGTATTGGGCGGAACGTTCGGGGCAACGTTTTTGAGTTACCGGCTGGAGCGGTTGAAAATTGTCTTTAAGGTCCTGCTTGCCTCGTATCGGACCCGTCCCAAAGAGCCTTTTGAAGTGGTTGAAATCCTCGTCGACCTCTCGGTCAAGTCCCGGTTCAAAGGGCTCCAGTCTCTGCAGGAAGATGAGGAGGAGGCCTCGGTGCTTTTTCTGAGGCAGGGGCTTGGTTTTCTGGTGGATGGCTTTTCCGCCGAGCAGATGCGTGATGTGATGAACAGTGAGATGTATTTTTTCAAGATGCGTCGTGAGGACAGCGAGCGGGTCCTCCGGACCATGGCGGACCTGTTCCCCTCCTTCGGTCTGGTCGGAAGTGTTGTCGGGCTCGTAAGTATGCTGGCAGGAGTCGGCGATACAGCGGTCATTCTGTCGACCATTCCGATCGCGCTTACCTCAACGCTCTACGGTATCATATTTTCAAACTTTTTCTTTGTCCCCTTTGCCGCCAATCTCCGCGAAAGGACCGATCATGAACTCTTCCTGCAGAAGATCATCATGGAAGGAGTGATCGCCATAGAAAGTGAGGTCAATCCCAGAATTCTGGAGAGGCAGCTGAAATCGTTTTTAACACCCTCCTCCCGCACAGGAAAACTTGTCTCCTACGAAAAAATCCGGAAACGGTTCAAAATCAGAAAAGAGGTGTGATTCGTCCGCCTTTTGTCGCTTGTTTTTCCGAAAATGCAGATGCCGGCAGATATTTTTTTGCAGTAATTTTGCAATATACTGATTTTTTTGGTAAAAATAATATAACTGCTTAGGTTCAAAGTTACAAAAAATAAAAACAAGTGTCAGAGAATACGAGTTATGCGAAAAGACGAGTTGCTTTCATATCTCGAAGAGAGAAGGGAGCATGAACGGCTGGACAGGAATTTCAAGCTGCGATACGGGCAGATAGAGGACCTGTCAAAGATAGACCCTGACAGGGAGGGAGAACTCCTCGATATCGGAGGAGGAGGAATACGCCTGTTGGCTGAAGACGCGTCTTTGAAGGACAGCCAGTTGATGATCGTGATGGAGATTCCAGGCTGGCAGGTCGATGGCGATGAATGGACGAGAACCAAGGACACAACCGACATTGGCGTGCTGCGGGTTATCGGGAATGTCATGTGGTGCGCACAATCTTCCAGCCATGCCGGTAAACATGAGATCGGCGTGAGATTTACCGGCCAGATTCTTTAACAGAGGCACTGAGGCAGAAGGCACAGAGTAAAAACTAAAAGGCCAGCCTTATAATAATTTAAATAGTTACTATTTCTGGAGCTTACTTTAATGGATGAGAGAAGCAAGCCTGAAGTTAATCTTGAGATCAGCAGTGGTTTTTTCAGGATCCCTACAGATGAAATCACCTATAATATCACGGTGATATCTCAGGGAGAGGGTCCGGTCCGGGTAGTTGAGAAGATTGTCGAGGTCGAGAAGCAGGCCGAGGCTTCCGGGCCTGTTGTGGAATCTGAGCCTGTTGCTCAGGAAATGCCGCCCATGCCTGAAATTGTCGGAGATGAATACTACAAGAAAGTATCGACAAATATCTACCATGAAATCGGTCAGCTGGCCAAGAGTCTCAGTTCAACTATCATTGAAATCCCGGCTGAAGACAGAAGTACGAAACGGGCCGAACTTGATGAGGCCGGAGAGAAGATCGAGGATGCAAAAAGTCAGTTGAAGGATATTGTGTCCATGACCGAGAAGGCCACAATGGCCATCATGGACAGTGTGGAGAATGTTCAGAACCAGACGAACGGGGTCAAGGACCTTTTGTCCTTCCTTAAAGGCCATAAGGCGTTTCAACCCCCGTCTGAAGAAGCGACAGCGGAAGAAGCAGCCGGGGAAGCTGGTGAGGGTGGAGAAGAGGCGCCACTTGCCGGTGAAATAAAAGAGCTGAAAGAATCCTTATCCAAGGCAGCGGAGATTGTTGCGGCAATGCAGACCGAAGGCGTGCCCGAGGCGCCGGAACCTGAGCCGGAGTCTGAGCCGGAGTCTGAGCCGGAACCTGAGCCGGAACCGGAACCGGAACCTGAGCCTGAACCGGAATCTCCTGCAGTTACGACAGAAAAAAAGACCCGCTATCTCTTTGATCTGGATGCGATCTTCCAGACCCTTTATGAACTGTGCACCAACGAGACGGTCAAGACGCACATCACCGCAGCCCGGGAGAAACGCGACGAGATTTTTAACAAGGACGAATTCCTTGACGTCTTTGGAGAAAAGGTGAGTTCCCTTGAACCGGATTCTGATAATTTTTTCACCGTTCCCATGGCCGATGTCTTTATGTCTCTGGGCAAGACCTGTTCCGACAAGGGAATTGTCAACCTGATGAAGAAGATGGAATCTCAGCAGAGTACTATCTTTCTGGACCAGTTCCTGCCGCTTGAGGTACCTCCCACGGAAGAGATCGAGGTTGAGGTTGAGGTTGAGGTTGAGGCGCCTGCTCCGGAACCTGAGCCCGAGCCGGAAGCCGAGCCGGAAGCCGAGCCGGAACCCGAGCCTGAGTCCGAACCGGCCCCTGCTGCCGGATCGGATCCCCGGATGGGTGAACTTGATGCATTGCTTGGAGGGGGACTGAAAATTGTCGAGGAATTAGAGGTGAAGTCTGCCGACCTGCGTGTTGCCGCATCTCCGGGAGCATCGAGTATGATGACGATCGAGGACAAGGCCGCAATATTTCATGAAATTGAAAAGGCCTTTGATGTGGTGAACACTATTTCAACCGATATTTCAAAGATTCTTGAAGCGTTGAGTTTCCAGGATCTTTCCGGGCAGCAGATTTTAAAGATTATCAAGCTGTTAAGCGATTTTCAGATCCAGCTCCTTGCCATTGTCGTTTCATTCGGTTCCCAGTTGAAGCGGAAAGAATCGGACGCAGCCATCAGTGAGGAGGAGAGCAGGAAGCTTGCGCAGGATGATGTTGACGTCTGCTTTGCCAAGATCGAAAGCGCCAAGGACAGTGAATCCGGCGCTCTGGACCAGGATGATGTGAATATGATACTGGAGGACTTGGGTTTTTGATAACCAAGAGGTTTAAAAGTATCTCCTGGAAATAGTTACGGTTAACCAAAGATAAAAACGTACTCGTCTTCGTTGATACTGATTCGAAGTTTTCCTCCGTGATTTTCTCCATACACCTCCCATCCCTGTTTTCCTTTAATTTCGCATTTCAAACATGAAGGGGAATGAATATTTTTCTTTGTGTCACACCATGAAATGAGCATCGGATCTGAAAATTCTTTTTCAGCCATTCCTTCTGCCTGTTGACGCGCCGAGGCATAATCCAGTGGACTTTCTGTGATGGTGAGTTCAATGTTTTTCATAAGTTTTACCCTTATACATAAAGCTTTCTGAAGGTTTTTCTCTGCGGTCTCTGTGAACTCTGCGAGAGAGTAAGAATTACACCCTTCCTTTCAGAAAAACCCTGATCGGCGCCGGATAGCCTTCTACAGTCTTCCCCGGATCGCCAGGATCGATAAAATCATCGTACGATTCAAACTCCATCCAGTCTGTTTGCCGCTGCTCCAGGTTGCTCATGGGATGGGAAAAAAAGATCTCCACATCGCAAAAACCTGCGCGGGTGAGCCAGTTTTCCAGGCAGGTAGGGGTGGGCACAAAATAGGTGCCTGGAACCTTGGCGTAGGTCTTTTCCGGAAAAAGAGCGACAGGATCGTTTCCCGGGATTCCCTGGGACTCCACGATCAAGGTTCCGCCGGGGCGCATCGCCTTTCTTATGTCTCTTAATGCCTCGATCGGTGACGATCGGTGGTAAAGGATTCCCATCAGAAAAACAACGTCAAAACAGTTCTCGTACAGGCTGATTTGTTCAACGCCAAAGAGTTCCACCTGCAGGTTGGACAGTCCTGCAAAGCTGTTTAACGTTTGAAAGGTGTAGTAGTAGAGAAGATACGGTTCGAACCCGATGACCCATCGCGGCTTATGCCGGGCCATCCTGAACATATAATAGCCGTTGCTGCAGCCGATGTCCGCTATCACCTTGTCTTTTAAGTCGGGAAGGGCAGGGACCACCCGGTCCCACTTGCGGCAACTCTGCCATTCCGCGTCAATCTCGATTCCAAAGACAGTGTACGGCCCTTTTCTCCAGGGCATGAAATCGCGCAGAACGTCATACACCTTCTGCTGGTCATCCGGGGGGAGTTCGCCCTTGCTGCCGATGATTACTGAATCGCCGGTAAGGTCAAGATGTTCCGCCCGTATATGGCGCACCGACTCAAAAGGCTTCCGATAACGGACAAAGCCTTTTTTGTTCGATTGAAGACGGTTGGTGTTCTCCAGCCGAAGTCGCCGGATCTCGTCCTGCCGCGCAGAAGTGAATTCTTCCAGATAGTCCATGGTATGTATATGGGTCAATATGGTCCGACGGTCAAGGCAAAAATGTTCGACCTTGTCGGTGCCTGGGGAATGGGGGACATCCTATAAATTTCCCGCCTGAATTCACTTCTTGACTTTGCTCAACCTTCCATCATAACCTAGTTTATATGTGAAATTACGCACCAAACATTGAGAGAAAGTTTATGAATGATAATCGTCTTTTCTGCCGCATAGTGACTTTAATGGTCTGTTGTCTGCTGCTGGGCGCCATATATTCGCCAAGCTATGCCGAAGATCATACCTTAGGCCGGGAGATCATTGCTCAAGGCGCATATAATTATGTGCCCTACAGTTTTCAAAATGAAAAAGGAGAAATAGACGGATTCGATAATGCGTTGTTTCGGGAAGTGGCAAAAGCAGCCGGATTAAACCTGCGGCTTGAGCTTGATGACTGGTGGAAGGTACGAGAAAATCTTGCATCAGGTACAATAGATGTCATTACAGGCATGTATTATTCCAAGGAACGGGACAATGAAGTAGATTTCTCAATCCCTTTTATCACGGTTAAATATAGTATCTTCGTTCGCAAGAATTCCTCAATAAAGACATTGGCCGACTTACGCAATAAAGAGATAGTTGTCATGCGTGGCTCCATAGCACACGATTTCCTTAAGGAGCAGGGAATAACGGAACACATTGTTTTGACGGATGATACGCCCTCGGCGCTCCGGCTGCTCTCTTCCGGCAGGCATGATTGCGCACTGATAGTACGCCTCCAAGGGCTTCATTTTTTGAAAGAGCTTAACATTAATACTCTCAAGGTGGTTGGCGAACCTTTTCTGCCGAGAAAATTTTGTTTTGCTGTCAGGAATGGAGACGAGGCCCTGCTTTTCAGGATCAATGAGGCCCTGTCAGTTATAAAGGAGTCTGGAAAATATGACGAACTCTACGACAAATGGTTTGGCATTTTAGAGCGAGATGTCGTGTCTCGTCGTGTAGTGGTACGATGCGCTCTCTTCATTTTTCTCCCCCTTTTGGGAGTCATTTGCGCCATAGCCTTTTGGTCCTGGGCTTTGAAACGACAAGTCCGACTCACAACCAGAGAACTGGAAGGCGAATTGTTTGAACGGAAGCAGGCAGAGAAAGCATTGCAGGAGAGTGAAAAAAAATTACGCATGATAGTCGATCAATCTCCTGTCCCTATGGTAGTTCTGGATGAGGTCGGGGATGTTTTGTCATTGAACAACAAGTTCACAAGGTCGTTTGGATACACGATTGATGATGTCTCTACGACAGAGGACTGGTGGGTGGCCGCGTATCCAGACAAGCGATATAGGGAGATTGTCCGGAAGAGTTGGGAGGCGGCAGTTGCTGAATCACTCATTTCCGGTAAAGAAATTGAAACACAAACCTGGGAGGTGACCTGTAAGGGTGGTTCAAAACGTACTTGTGAGTTTAACATGATGCCGCTGGGTAGTATTTCCGTCGCTACCATAAGTGACATCACCGAACGTAAGAGAGCGGAAGACTCCATACGGGAATCCCATGAAAGACTCTTAACTGTTTTAAACAGCCTGGATGCAATAGTGTATGTAGCCGACATGGAAACCTATGAAATTTTGTTTGTGAATAAATATCTTCAAGACATTTTCGGGGATGTTAC
>DAOVSZ010000311.1 GCA_030627725.1 Desulfobulbaceae bacterium | reverse complement strand
GTGCGAAAGGTCTTCACCGAGGAGTTATCCAAAGAGGAAGACATCGAGGTAATCGCAACGGCGCCGGATCCGTATGTGGCAAGAGAAAAGATTGTCGCTTTGAAGCCTGATGTCATTACCCTGGATATAGAAATGCCGCGGATGGACGGCATTACCTTCCTGAGGAAATTGATGAAGCATTTTCCTCTGCCGGTTATCATTGTCAGTTCGCTGACAAAGGCCGGCGGTTCTCTGGCCCTTGAAGCGATGGAAATCGGCGCTGTTGAAGTCATCTCCAAGCCTGGCGGGTCGTATTCCGTGAATGATATGGGTGTCCAGCTTGCTGACAAGATTCGTGCCGCAGCCAGAGTGCGGGTCCTGAAACGCACACAGGGCGAGGGGAAGGAGGCTATTTCAAGGAAGGTGGCGACTTCGAAGCTTTCGCTTTCAAAAAGTACAAATAAAATTATAGCAATTGGCGCTTCAACCGGAGGGACCGATGCCATTAAGGAGGTCCTTACCGCTTTTCCTCCGAGCATATCCGGTATTGTTATCGTACAGCACATGCCGGCAAATTTTACCACAAGCTTTGCCAAACGCCTTGATGAACTCTGTCAGATACATGTGAAGGAGGCTGCGGACGGCGATTCTATCGTGCCGGGAACTGCGCTGCTCGCGCCAGGGAATTATCATATGGTGATGCGGCGAAGCGGCGCAAGGTACTATGTGAATATCAAGGGTGGTCCTCTGGTCTGTCATCAGAGGCCGGCTGTTGATGTTCTTTTTAACTCAGTTGCCGCCTATGGCGGCAGTAACGTTATAGGCGCTCTTCTTACCGGTATGGGCAGAGACGGGGCGCAGGGCATGCTGAAGATGAAAGAGGCCGGAGCAAAGACCATTGCCCAGGATGAGAAGAGTTGTGTTGTTTTCGGGATGCCGAAAGAGGCAATAGATCTTGGAGCTGCCGAACATGTAGTCCCATTGCGAAGTGTTGCTGATACGATTATGCGTTTGTTGTAGTTTCCTGCAGTTTTTTCTTGATGCCGGCTTCCGTCGGCGAGATCTCCCATACGCCCATAAGAGAAAAAAAGCGGCAGCATCGTGTAACGGCTTGATTTTATAGTTAATACATTATATGGTAGCTTGAAAAATCGGGCATACGATATATTGTGTGTTTTGCTTAGAAATGAAATTTGTATAATAACAGTAAAACAATAAGTTGTGATAAATATTTAAAAAAATATTGATATTTTTGTCTCTTTTAATATATAACGTAAGGTAACTGCGGTTGTGCAGCAATATCTCCCTAAAGGGAATTTTCAAAAAATTAGGAAACTGCCGACAATGAGCATTGTTTTCAGAAAGCTGTTTGTTTTCCTTTTGGTATTCTTTTTTCTCTCCCCTTCTGTCTCTTTGGCTACGAATGCCGCTAGGGGATCGAATCTGGTTATTCTTTCCACATGTCATAAACATGCCCCTCATCAGTCAGCGAGAGGAAAATCAGGGCTGACCGGTTTCTCATCACGTAAAAAACCGATTTCTACAGCCTCGAAGCGAGAGCCGTCTCATCGACTTCTTTCGAAGAAGTCTTTGCGTAAGAAACTTTCCTCTAAAAGCGCAATGATCATGGATGGAAGGACAGGTGAAACTCTCTATGCGTATAGTCCTGACCAACAAGGGCAGCCGGCCAGCACGATTAAGGTCCTTACCGGTATCATAGCAATCGATGCTCTTCGTGATACTGAAATGATCCAGATCAGCCGGAGGGCCGCTCGTATGCCCCGCTCCAAGATCTATCTTGAAACCGGCAAATCTTACCCTGCAAACGATTTGATCAATGCCGTCCTCCTTGCCTCGGCTAATGACGCGAGTGTGGCCTTGGCTGAGAAGATTGGCGGCTCTGAAAATGAGTTTGCAAAAAAAATGACTTTAAAGGCCCGCTCCTATGGCGCCTGGAGCACGGTCTGCAAGACAGCGAGCGGGTTGACGGCGCGAGGGCAGAAGGCTACGGTGCGTGATCTTGCTCTGATATTCAACAATGCGATGAAAAATCCGGAGTTTGCGCGA
Organism: Desulfobulbaceae bacterium; assembly: GCA_030627725.1. GTDB lineage: Bacteria > Desulfobacterota > Desulfobulbia > Desulfobulbales > DAOVSZ01 > DAOVSZ01. The sequence goes on along the minus strand of DAOVSZ010000311.1, from coordinate 1,145 downwards.
AGAATGTCGCGGACAAAGGTGAAAACACGTTACGGTAAGGTTCTCAGGTCCCATAATAAGGCCTTGTGGAGGATTGAAGGCGCGGAGGCAGGGAAAACCGGATATACGCGGGCGGCGCGTCAGACATATGTTGGTTCGTTCAAGCGCGGTAATGTCGAACTTATCGTTGCTATCATGGGCAGTGAAACCATGTGGGGCGATATTGCGAACCTTGTTGAGTACGGGTTTGCCAAAAAACATCAGAAGGAGCAGGCAATGGCAACGGTTGCTGTTGCCACCTCTTCGAAATATGCCAGTCTCGATATATCTCCTCTCGGGCAGAATCGCAGTCTACGGGTCCTGACTGATTATAAGAAGGTATCCAAGTTCTGATTCCGGCCAAGCAGGCTGTTAAGATCAGTCGGCTGGCGCCTCAAGCTTCTCATGCAATGTCTGTTCAAATTCTGAAAGAAGAACGGCGAGAGTTGGTCCGCCTGCAGTCAGCTTTTTCTCTTCCGAAAGGTAAGATAGCTGAAGTATTGCGAAGGGATGAGGTCTATCGAAAAGCAGAAGTCGTTTTTGCTGTTCCATCGGAACCTCTTGACCAGATACGGATAAACACCCTGCTCGATGGAAAGGACTTGATCATGCCGGGTCCTGGCCTGAAGCAGGGTTTTTTTATCTGCAGGCCTCATAGCATTCCTTTCAGGGACATGGCGTTTGCCGTCTCCTTCCGCGGGATGCAGAAATTCGCCGAACGGCTTGATGTTTCTTTACTCTCCACTCTTCAGCTTGACCTCATGCTTACCGGTGCAGTGGCGATAGATCGGGATGGAATGCGGTTGGGGGACGGACTCGGTTTTTTTGATCTTACCTGTGCCATCCTGGCAGCCTATGGGGCGTTCACGGACCGGACACGAATCTATGGCGTTGTGGAGGGAAGTCAGTTCACTGAAGACGCGCTCCCGCATGCGCCGTGGGATGTGCGGATGGATGGGGTCATTACAGGCGATGGGGCGCGTTATTTTGAAAAAAGCGCCGCGAAGCCCCCTGAAATATTCTGGGACGAACTCCCGGAACGAAGGATCAGAAAGATTGACCCGCTTTGGAAATTAAAAGTTAGAAATGAAAAGTGAAAAATTGACAACCGGACAGGTTCGCTTGTC
>DAOVSZ010000331.1 GCA_030627725.1 Desulfobulbaceae bacterium | reverse complement strand
CTTGGAAATGAAGAGATTCTTATCAGGCTCCATCCATGCTCATCTGTCCGGGCTGATGCTACGGTTGCCTTCACAGTTGACATGAATGCAGCAAAACTCTTTGGTCCTGATACCGGAGAGAAGATTGTGTGAGTGGTTTACAGTTTACAGTATACAGTTTACGGTTGACAGTGAAGTGTACTACGCAGAGATAATTAATCCTGAGGCAGGCCCATGGAGAAACTTATGCTTCGACGATATCTCATCCCTCTTGTACTATCGGCCCTGGCAACATTTCTTATTTTTTGTTTTTCCGGCTGTGGAAAGGAACCTGTTTCTGAAAAAACAACCATATCCGTATGGTTTCACACCGGCCGGCCGGAAGAAAAGCAGGTTATCGAGAGTCAAGTAGCACGATTCAACAAAAGCCAGAACACGATCCGGGTGGAACTTACCCTGATCCCTGAGGGCGATTATAACCTGCAGGTCCAGTCTGCCGCTGCTGACGGCAAACTGCCCGACCTGCTGGACCTTGACGGCCCTTATCTCTATAACTACGCCTGGAAAGGCCACCTGATGCCGATCGATGATCTCCTCCCGGCTGATATCAAGTCCGACCTCCTCCCCTCCATCATCAAGCAAGGGACGTATGAGGGAAAACTCTATTCGATCGGCACATTCGACTCCGGCCTCGGGCTTTATGCAAGCCGGGAAAAACTTGCTCAGGTGGGTGCGCGCATCCCCGCATCCCCACAAGACGCGTGGACGGCTGACGAGTTTGAAGCCATACTTTCCAAACTGGCTGCGATTGATCCGGACGGCATGGTGCTCGACATCCGGCTCGACTACCGAGGAGAGTGGTATACCTATGCCTTTTCACCCATCATCCAGTCAGCAGGCGCCGACCTGATCGACCGAAGCGATTTTCAGACTGCTGTCAATGTCTTGAACAGCCCGGAAGCTGTCAGAGGACTTACGCACCTGCAACAGTGGCTGAACAAGGGGTATATCGATCCGAACACCGACACGCAAAGCTTTGTGGAAGGAAACGTTGCCCTGTCCTGGTGCGGGCACTGGGAATATCCGCGTTATCTGGACCATCTTGCTGATGATCTCATCCTCCTGCCGCTTCCTGATTTCGGAACAGGATCAAAGACAGGCATGGGGTCCTGGAACTGGTCCATCACCTCAAAGTGCAAAGAACCTGGAGCTGCCATGGAGTTTCTGGGCTTTCTCCTGAAGACCAATGAGGTCCTTGCAATGACGAACGCCAACGGCGCTGTGCCGGCCACCGGAAGCGCGATTGCAGCCTCTGATCTCTACGGCGAAAATGGGCCGCTCCATCTCTTTGTAAGCCAGTTGCGAACAAGCGCCGTTCCCCGGCCCCAGACCCCGGCCTATCCTGTCATCACCTCCGCCTTCCAGCAGGCCTTTCTCGATATCAGAAATAATGTTGATGTCAAAACCGCGCTCGATAAGGCGGTGGCCGTGATCGAAGAAGATCTGCGGGACAATGAAGGGTACCGGCAATCAGGGGCCAGGGGTCAGGGGACAGGGAACAGATAGAAATCCAAACGCATAATGCCAAACAAGACATTCACAACACAATCATCCCGGACACATCAATCCCATTCTGAAGGCATGGTTGCCTGGCTCCTCTCCGTGCCTGCCCTGACAGGCCTTGCTCTTTTTATCGCCCTTCCCTTCTGTATAGCTGTCTGGCTTTCCTTTACCAGGTACAGGCTGGACTCACCTCTTCCGATCTCATTTGTGGGAATCGAACAGTATATCCGTATCTTTACCGACCAGGGCTTTCTGCGTGGCTTAGTGAACAACAGCATTTTTGCCCTTGTTATTGTTCCTCTGCAGACAGCAGCCGCTCTCGGCCTTGCGCTTCTTGTCAACCGGCCCTTGCGTGCCATGACTCTCTTTAAGACCCTCTTCTTTCTGCCGGTCATCTTTCCGATGGCGCTGGTCGCAATTGTCTGGGAGCTTATACTGGCGCCCGGTCCGAACGGTTTGATGAACGCCTTTCTTTCAGGACTTTCCATGGGCCTCTGGAAGCCGGTCGATTTTCTTCACCACACAGGCCTTGCTCTTCCCTCCATCATGCTCCTTTCCTTGTGGCAGGGGGTCGGTTTTCAGATGATCATCATGCTGGCAGGTCTTCAGTCGATCCCGACCTCTTTATATGAGGCGGCCCGTCTTGACGGCGCCGGCCCTTGGCAGCAGTTTATTCATATCACCCTGCCTCAGTTGAAAAACACCATCATCTTCGTTGCCCTGGTGACAACAATTCTTGCCTTCCGGCTCTTTGATCAGATATGGATCCTGACCCAGGGCGGCCCGAACCAGGCAACAACAACGGTCATGTTTGAAGCGGTCCGGGCCGTGTTCAGACGCCAGGATGTAGCACGCGGCGCTGCAATGAGTGTGGTATTTTTTATGATCGTGCTTTTGATCACGATCATCCAGCGTTATTTTCTGCGGCAGGAAAGAGAGATAGAATAAGAAAATCGTTCAAGCGGTTCAAACGGCTTCGCATGAAAAAACAACGGGCAACAGTCATAGTCACATATGTTGTGCTGATACTCCTGGCGGCGCTCTCTATCGCGCCGGTCATCTATATGGT
>DAOVSZ010000292.1 GCA_030627725.1 Desulfobulbaceae bacterium | reverse complement strand
AGGATATCAGCTACATCCTGCCACCGAAAGGATTTTAAGATGTCTACCATGTCGGGATTGAAAAATAATATGTTTTTCGGAAATAATTCATTTGTAACCGGATGATTCCGAGTTCTTTTACTATTAGTAACTATTCAGGTGGAGCAGCAAGGGTGGCCTCAACTCCATCCCCGTAACTGTTTAGCAGCGCTTCAGATGTGCACAAGCAGGCTGACAAGCTATAGTTGGCTATGCGAGAAGGCCTGATCGTGTGCAGGTAAGCGAGCCCGCGAGACTCCGGATGGAGTGCTGCTGAACAGTTACCTTTTACTATTAAATAATTAATTGAGGACTTGAGCAAGAAGAGTATTCGATTTTTTGTAAAAAAAATAAAAAAATGGGAGATGAGAGAATGAGAACGCTTGTTTCTTGACAGAAAGGGCAAAATAATTTAGTATCTTTTGTTTTCCGGCAACCCCGGATATTTCTGTTGGTAGAATTTTTTAATTGATCCTATATTCAGGAGAAGTGCATTGGCTAATCACAAATCAGCATTAAAGAGAAACAGGCAGAGTCAATTACGGAGAAGCCGTAATCGTATGAACCGGACCAAGATGAAAAGCGCTGTCAAGAGTGTGATCCAGGCGATTGAAGAGGGTTCTGTTGAAAAGGCCCAGGAAGCGCTGAAGTCTGCAATCCCGGTTATTGATAAGACAGCAGTGAAGGGCGCTATCCATAAAAAGACAGTTTCCAGCAAGGTCTCCAGGCTTTCAAAGCGGGTCAATGCCTTTGTGAACAGCGCGCAGACAGCTGCCTGATGCTTTGATTCCTTGACCTCGCCGGAGTTGAATCGGAAGCTGTGACCATGTGTTTCAGAACACCGGTTCGTTTAAGGCGAAGGTCTCCGGCAGCAGAGAATGATTTCTTTGTTTTGTTGTATTTGTTTCAGGAAATATGCGGTTATTAGCCACGGGAGAGATGTACATCCCCGTGGCTTTTTTTTTGCGAAAGAGGTAAGTAGTTAAGGCAGAAGTGAGAAGATTTTTTCAGGAGATGTAAATGTACCAGCCCGGCGTCAAAGAGTTTTGCACATTGTCGGAAAATGCGGGCATTGTGCCTGTGTACAGGGAGATCATTGCCGATCTTGATACGCCGCTTACCGTTTTTGCCAAGGTAGCTGCCGGCGAGACCCATGCGTTTCTGCTTGAAAGTCTTGAGGGCGGCGAGGAATGGGGGAGATATTCGTTTGTCGGTTTTGATCCTGTTGCGACTTTTGAAAGCCGTGGAGAGCATATCACGATTCGCCGGGGTGGTGTGAATGAAGAACAGCAGGGAGATCCAATTGAAGGGTTACAAAGACTTCTGGAGTCATTTAACGCCTGCAATACGGATTATCTGCCGCGTTTTTTCGGCGGCGCCGTTGGATTCATGGGCTATGACATGGTCAGGTTCATGGAGAAACTGCCGGAAGTAAATCCATCGCAGGAGCAGTTCCCTGACAGTTCCTTCATGATTCCAAGAGTTGTTTTGATCTGCGATAACCTGAAACAGACTCTCATCATTGTCAACAGTGTCGTTATTGAAGAGGGGACGAATCCTGAAGATCTGTACCGCAGCGCCCTGGAAGAGATCGATACGATCGTGGACCGCTTGCGAGGGCCTGTGCCTGCCGACATTGTCAATGCGGCTGGAGGCGGTCACAGGCATGAATTTTCTTCGAACATGTCCGAGGATGCCTTCAAGGAGATGGTTGTCAAGGCCAAGGAGTACATCATGGCCGGCGACATTATTCAGGTTGTGCTGTCGCAGAGGTTTCACACCAAGACAGACCTTTCTCCTTTTCTGATCTACCGCGCCCTGCGGCATATCAATCCAAGCCCCTATCTTTTTTATCTGAAACTCGGGGATGTGATTCAGATAGGATCTTCTCCGGAGATTCTTGTCCGGCTGGAAGAGGAGACGATCGAGGTCCGACCGATCGCCGGCACCAGGCCGCGTGGAAAGACGGATGAAGAAGATCTGGCCCTTGAAAAAGAGCTGCTTGCCGATCCGAAGGAACGAGCGGAACATCTTATGCTGGTTGACCTGGGCCGCAATGATGTCGGCAGGGTCGCTCAATATGGATCGGTCGAGGCGCACGATCTTCTTCTCATAGAACGATACAGTCATGTCATGCACATCGTTTCCGGCGTACATGGCAGGCTTGCCGAGGGAAAAGACCAGTTTGATGTGCTGCGGGCCTGTTTCCCGGCCGGTACGGTGAGCGGCGCCCCTAAAATCAGGGCAATGGAAATCATTGAAGAGCTCGAATCGGAACGTCGCGGACCGTATGCAGGCGCAGTCGGGTATTTTGGTTTTTCCGGCAATATGGATCTCTGTATCACGATCAGGACCTTTATCATGAGCGGGGATGATTTGTGGGTCCAGGCAGGGGCCGGGATCGTGGCGGATTCGGACCCGGACAGTGAGTATGAGGAGACCCTCAGTAAATCAAGAGGGCTGCGCAGGGCCGTAGATCTGGCTGAGAGAGGATTTTAAGTAACTGTCCAGCAGCACCCCATCTGCACGCGATCAGGCTGGTTCACATAGGTTAACTATAGTTCTCCAGCCTGCTAGCGCACATCTGGGGCACTGCTAAACAATTACAGTCTTGAACTGTCAGTTGAATGTTGAGGACTCATTTGAAACAATTATGATTGTCGGTCTCGCAAAAAAACACGAGACGGACGCGTTAACCCTCTCTATTTTATTGAAATCATTGAAGACGAATTCTGCGCTTATGGCTTTTGTGAGCTTATTATGATTGTTGTTATCGATAACTACGATTCATTTACCTATAACATCGTTCAGACCCTTGGGGGGCTGGGCGCTCGGATGGAGATATTCAGGAACGACCGGATCGATGTTGCATCGATTGCCGATTTGAATCCTGACCGTCTGTTGATCTCTCCAGGGCCATGCACTCCTTCCAAGGCGGGAATATCGATTGAGGCAATTCGGTATTTTTCCGGCAAGGTCCCGATTCTCGGCGTTTGTCTCGGGCATCAGTCTATTGGTGAGGCCTTTGGCGCCAAAACTGTACGGGCGCCCCGTCTGATGCATGGCAAAACAAGCCCGATAAATCATGACGGACGCGGCGTGTTTACAGACATTCCGGATCCGTTTGAGGCAATGCGGTATCATTCTCTGATGGTAGAGGATCTGCCCGACTGTCTGTTGGTCACTGCCCGTTCCGATCAGGGAGAACTCATGGGAATCAGGCACGCGTCACTGCCGATTGAAGGGGTGCAGTTTCATCCCGAGTCCATCATGACCCCGGACGGGGTGACGCTTCTGAAGAACTTTATTGATCCGAAGTATCAGGAGATGTTGAGAGGTTGAGTTTTTAAAAAATAGAGTGTTGGAGGACAAGAATGATTAAGGAAGCCATTGGCAAGGTCGTGAGCGGCATGGACCTTGATGAGAAAGAGATGGTCGGGGCCATGAACGAGATCATGACTGGTGAAACAACACCTTCCCAGATCGGCGCGTTTATAACCGCTCTCAGGATGAAGGGTGAGACCATAGACGAGATAACCGGCGCTGCCATGGTCATGCGGGAGAAGGCGACGAGGATAACCGCATCTTCCGCCGACGGGATTCTGGTTGATACCTGCGGGACCGGCGGTGACGCCTCT